>JAYUUH010000123.1:0-17070 GCA_043754745.1 Lysobacter sp. | reverse complement strand
GATGACCGCGACTACATCGGCGACACCGCCGAACCGCCCGCCACCTGCGCGCCGGTGCAGGCCATGGGGATCGACGGCACCAGCGCAAGCGCCGCCGGCACATCCTGCGAGATGCGCCGGGACGCCTGCACCGCGGTGCCGGCCGAACAGCTGTGCGCACGGTGGAAGAAGCGCGTGGACGAAGCCGAGTTCCGCTGGAAGTTCGGCGGCGGCCGCGACGACGACCGCAAGGTCGAATTCGACCGTCTGTCGAAGCTATATCGCGACACCACCTGCGTAAGCTGAGCCGCGACGGAAAAACATCGGGGCGCCGAAGCGCCCCGATGCGAGTCAAACCTGTGCCGTCGAACCGATTACGGAATCGGACCGGTCGGGCAATTGAAGGTTCTGCTGCTCGACACCGAGCCATACGCATTGCTGACCGTCACCGAGACCGTCGGGCGCGAACCGGAGCTGCAGCGGCCCATGTAATAAAGGTCGCCTGAGCCGTTCGGCCAGCGGACCGTCGCTGGCGTCGCCGAGCTGTAGGTCACTTCGCACCAGTACATGCCGCCGCCGCTGTTCGCGTAATCGGGGCACAGGAAGCTGGTGATGGTCGGCGGGGTGCCGCCACCGCCACCGCCGCCCAGCGTGTACAGCAGGCGGTTCGGTGAGCCAGCTCCCGGGTTGGTCACGACGTTCGGCGTCGATGCATTGATTAATGCGGTCGTCACCTGTGCGGGCGTGTCGCTCGGATTGTTCGCCAGATACAGCGCAGCGGCGCCGGCCACATGCGGCGACGCCATCGACGTACCGCTGATGGTGTTGGTCGCGGTGGTGCCCGTGTGCCACGCCGAGGTGATCGACGAACCCGGTGCGAAGATGTCGAGACAGGTGCCCCAGTTGGTGAACGAGGACGCCGCGTCGGTGCTGGTGGTGGAGCCGACCGTGATGGCCGACGGTGCGCGTGCCGGCGAGAACCCGCAGGCATCGGTGGCGCTGTTGCCTGCGGCCACGGCCACCGTGACGCCGGCGTTGGTGAGGCCGGCGACGGCAGCGTCCACCGAAGCGTTGGCGCCGCCGCCCAGGCTCAAATTGGCCACGGCCGGCAGCACGCGGTTGGCCGCGACCCAGTTCATGCCGTCGATGACGCCGGACCATGTGCCGGAGCCGCCGCAATCCAGCACGCGCACCGGATGCAGCGTCACGCCTTTGGCGACGCCGTACGTGGTGCCGCCGACGGTGCCGGCGACGTGGGTGCCGTGGCCGTTGCAGTCGCTGGCGTTGCCGCCGGCCGTGACGGCGTCGTAGCCGTTGCCGACGCGTCCGGCGTACTCGCTGTGGGTCAGCAGCATGCCGGTATCGATGATGTAGGCATGCACGCCCGCGGCGGTGGTGTTGTAGGTGTAGCTGCCGCTGAGCGGCAGATTGCGCTGATCGACGCGATCGAGCCCCCACGTCGCGCCGGTCTGGGTCGCGTTGATCGACACGCGACCGTCTTCTTCGACATAGGCGACGCGCGGGTCGGCGAGCAGGCGCGCCAGCGCGGCATCGTCGGCTTTGACCACGAAGCCGCGGAGCACGCGGTCGAAGCTGCGGATCAGGTTCGCGCGATGGGTCCTGGCGATCTGATCGGCGACCGCGGGAACCCGCGCAGCGCGGTTCGATTCGCCAGCAAGGGTTGCCGCGGAATCCTTGAGTACGACGATGTATTGGCCATCGACCGGATGTTTCGCGGTACGGAACTCGCCCGCCATGGCCGGGACGGCCATCGCGCACAGCAACGACACGCCGATGGCGGCGGATAGTGGGTTGATTCGCTTCATATTCGATTCCTTTCCGTTGTATGAATGAGAGAGATGGATGCGACGCACATGGCGAACCATGGCCCCTTTGTCGCAGCGACCGGGCGCAATACCAGGGAAAGATGTGTCGGGCCCGTCCCTGGCCATATCGATCGTGTGCAACGATCGGCTCGATCCGCGGGTAGAAGATAGTCGCTCCCCCACAGGCGCGACAAGGCGCACAAATGGGCCTTCATCACAGCTTGCGCAACGATGAATCGCAGTCCGTGCGACTGCGATCGGCGGCGGTTTATTCCCGCGCGAGCGCGTCGCGTAACGCCGCCGACGCTTTTGCGCGCAGCGCGGCTCGCGGGTCGCTTGTTCCTGCACGTTTTGTGGCGCGCGCGGCTGTTTTCTTTCCGCGCGGTGCGGGTTTCGCACCCGCACCGCCCGCAGCGAGAAACGCCTCGCGCACGCTTTCGTCGGTGGCGACGTAGAACACGATTTCGTCGATGAGGCTCGGCGGCGGTGGCGGCATCGCCGCGGCACGCGCGCTGCTGCTGCGGCGTGCGTCGGCGCCTGCGCCGTACATCGTCATCGCCGCCGTCGCCAATTGCTTCGGCGACAGTTCGGGCAGATACGGCTGCAGTCGCGTCCAGTCGGACGCTGCGGATGTGCGCGTCGGTGCGCGCAGTGCGCTGCGCACCGCTGCGGCGCCGAATGCGGGCAATGACGCATCGAGCAGACTCACGGCATCGAGCAGACCCGGGCCGTAGCGCTGGGTATTCCAACCCGGCACCGCGCGGCAGTGCGTTTTCATGAGTTGTGCGAACACCGCTGCCAGCCGTCCGCCGTAACGCGTGCGCAGCGCAGCGGCGCCGTGTCGCTGCAGCCACAGCGCGCACACGCCGGCGGTGGTCGCGGTGGCGTAGGACGTGCCCGAGCTGCGCTGCGTGTCGAAATGCACCGCGCCTTTTTTCTTGAAGGTATAGGCGCGCCACACCGATTCGCCCGGCGCGGTGATGTCGACCGCCGCGCCGGATGCCGAACCGCTCCACGGCCGGGTGTCGGCATTGCTGGCGGCCACTGCGATCACGTTGTCGAGCAACGCGGGGAAGATCACCATCTTCGTGTGGTTGCCCGCGGCGGCGAACAGGATCAGGCCCTCCACGACCAGATTGTCGACCGCACGCGACAGCGAACGTCCTGCCCACGGGCCGCCCAGACTCATCGAGACCACATGGCAGCCGCGGTCGCGGGCGCGATACAGCGCCTGCACGACATTGCTGAAATTGAAATGGATCACCGAGCCCGACACCCGCATCGGCATCAGTTCGGCGCCGGGCGCGATGCCGTGCAAGTCGGGCGCAGCGCCGCTGAAGATCACGCTGCCGGTGCTGGTGCCGTGGCCGGGAAACTTTCCGGTCAGAGGGTCGCGCGGATCGGGATCGCCGTCCACGAAATCGTAGCCGTCGGCGATCCGCAGCCGCGGTCCCGCAATCTGCGGATGCAGCGTGTAGCCGGTATCGGTATGCGCCACGCGCACGCCGGCCCCGGTCACGTGGAACTGCGTCCTCGCAAGGTCGGCGCGCACGGCCTGAGTGGACCATTCGCGGGGCTTGGAGCCGGGCAGATCCTCATCGCCACCGCCTCCGGAATGCTTGGCCATCGCGGGCGGCGCGGACGGCGCGGGCGGCATGTCGTAGCCCACCGCCGGCTCGCTGTCGGCCACCAGCGGATGCCGCAGCAGTGCGTGCACGGCGTTCCAGGTCTTCGCGATGCTGGTGCGCGTGCCCGGAGCGAAGGCCACCAGCACATCGCTGGCGCCATCGCCGAGCGGTTCCGCGGACGATTGCGCGGTGGTCAGCGCGGCGAACTCGGGGACTTCTTCGCGCAGACGCGCAACGATCTCCGCGCGTGCGGGGTCCGGCAGCGCTTCGCCCAAGTCGAGGATGATGCCGCGCACGTCGTATTTCGGCGAAGGCGGTTTCGGCAGCGATGCCGCAGCCGACGTGCGACGGGATGCCGGGGACTTCGTCGCGGTTTTTTTTCCGGAGGCCGTCCGCTTCGAAACGCTCGCCTTGATCGTCGCCATTCGCTTGCTCCCTGCGCATTCCCGGCGACAGGCCGGGGGATGCCACAGCATACCCCCGGCGTTTCCATGGCCGGTATCACATGCGCCGCTTTCAGAGCGCACGCATGTTGCCGTCGGCGCTCACCGCGAACGTCGCAGCCGCGCGGCTTCAGTGGTGTCCGTCGCCTACGCTGCCGCCCTGGCCATCCGGCAGCAGCACGCGCACGTTCTGCATCATGCCCTGGTCCTCGTGGTCGAGGATGTGGCAGTGCAGGACGTATTCGCCGATGTAGCGCTGGTAGCGCGTGCGCACGTACAGCGTGTAGCCGCCCTTGACGAACAGCGTGTCCTTCCAGATGCCCTTCGTGCCTGCGTATTCGGTGTCGCCGCTGCCGGGCACGCTTACGTCCACGCCCTGCGGGTCGAGGATCCGCGACACCTGGAACGGGTTGACGTGGATGTGGAACGGATGGCTGCCCACCAGTGAGGTGAGTTTCCATTCCTCGATGTTGCCGAGGATCAGATCGCGCGAATTCGCGGGGTTGTACGCTTCGCCGTTGACCATGAATTTGCCGCCGGCGATATCGAAGATCACCTCCTGTCCGCACTTCGGCGCGCACTTCGATTTGCGCTGGGCTTCGGCCAGCTCCTCGTCGGTGATCGTGGCGTGCGGCAGGAACGCATCCAGGCGCAGGTCGCGCGCCAGGTCGTCCATCACCTTCTGCTTCACGTCCGCGGGCATCCACTGCCGCGCGGCGATCGTCAGCGCTCTGGTCAGATAGGCCGTGGGGTCGTTGCCGACCGGCAGGCCGGGCGACACCGACACCGTGCCCAGCAGGCGCCGGCTTTCGGCATCGCCGCTCACCGAATCGATCGCCGGCAGGTTGCCGTCGATCACGCAGTATTCGCCCGCGTTGGGGAACACCATCAGCAAATCGCTGCGATAGCCGGGCTGCAGGATGGTCTGGCTCCTGCGGATCGCCTGGCCGTGGGTCAGGCCGTCGCTGGCGATCTCGAACTGGGTCAGCGGCGCGCCCACGCAGTTCTGCGAAATCCACTCCGCATGCTGGCTGAGGTTGCGCAGCGATTCGGGCTTCGCCGACTTGCGCATCGGGATGAATTGCAGGTTGATCGAATCGCGGATGCCGGCGTGGATGTTGCGCCAGCGTTCCACGCGCCCGGCGACCGCATCGGCGAAGCGCGGCAGGATCTGGCCATTGATGCTGGTGTAGCGGCCCGACGGCCCCCAGACCTGGTTGCCCAGCTGATCGTAATTGTCGATCGTGCCGACATCGCCGGGGCCGCAGGACCAGGTGCCGTTCGCGTTCTTCTTGATCGGCGATTTCGGATCGTCCGGATTCTCGCGACACGCATACGCCACCTGCTGGAACAGCACCACGCGTTCGCGGAACGCGGTGCCGGTCTCGTCGCGCAGCAGGGTGTCGATATCGCCGCTCGCGCCGGGCGTCGGCGCGCGCTCGCCGTGGATGATCAGCGCACCGGCCATGCCGCTCGACACCTGCAGCGCGGTCGATCCGTGCTGGTGCGGGTGATACCAGAACGTGCCCGCCGGATGCGTCGCCGGGATGTTGTATTCGTATTCGAACGCCACTTTGGGACGGATCGTGATCAGCACGTTGTCGCTGTTGCCGCTGGGGCTGACCCACAGCCCGTGCGAATGCAGGTTGGTCGAGTTGAAACAATGCGGGGTATTGATGTTCGACGGCTTGCAGTCCGGCTCGGGCGCCAATTGATTATCGAGCGAGACGCGGATCGTTTCGCCGGGCCGCGTGCGTAAGGTCGGCGCGACGAACGGCGTGAACGGATTCGGCGCCGCGCCTTCGGCGACGTAACTGCGCAGGCGCACGCGATCGAAACGCTGGCTCGCCGGGTTGTAGATCCAGCCGTCGGTGAGACGGATATTGAGCATCGGATCCTTGTCGGTCGGCGGCGGCGGCGCGGCCGACAGGCCCGTGCTCTTCAGCATGCGCGTCCCTGCGGTCGGCGGCGCGCTGCGCTGCATCGGGACCAGCACCGGATCGGCGACCACGCGGTCGACCGGCGGCTGGGCGGGCGCGTCGCCATCGGCGGCGAAAGCGGGCGCGAACGCTGCGGGTGCGGCCAGGAACAGCACCAGCGCCAGCGCGCTGCGCCTGCCGTGAAAGGATGGCGCGGATTCGAACGAACGTTGCTGCATGACGGATCTCCTTGTCTGTACGGATGGAACGGCGCGAACGCGCGCCCATGGGGCCGTGGGGCCGGGGCCGTGCTTCCTCGAATCGTCTGCTTGCCCCGGGTGCCGCGGATGACGGGGCTCCCCGCCCCGTGGCCACACGATACCCGCTTTATCGCGCCGTGGCTCGGGCAGGCACGTTACCCGTTGTCTTCGAGTTGAGAAGCAAGCACGACGAAGTCGGTCGTGCCTTTGGTCGATTCCATGTCCCATGGATATGCCGTACTGACTCTCGCAACATCGCGACCACTCGCGTCCTTCCATTCTTCTTCTATCTTGCAACCAAGATTGCCGCTGCAAGGATAATCGCTGGTTGCGGAAAGATTCTCGATGCTCACCACCGGCACCTTGTCGATGAAGACATGCGTCTCGCCAACCGCGTCGACAAAATTGCATTCAACGAATCCGGGAAAATGATCATCGACGAAGCGTGTGATCTGGACAGTGATAGCAGGCATGAATTCTTTGTCGTCAAATGAGGGCATGAAAATTCGGAAAGCAAGAATTTCCGAGTGAGAATCGCGCCTGTCTATGGGTTTCAACGCCCCCAGGCCCGGTGGAACCCGTACGCGATGGACACGACGGCGGTCAGGCTCGCCGGAAACAACAGCGCGGAATAGCCGAATGACCGGAACGCCAACGCGCCGGCGATGCCACCGCAGAGAAAGCCCGAGATGACGATCAGGCAAAGCCGCAGGCGCCCGGCATCGACCGGCAGCCCGCGCAGCGTATGGCCGAGGAAGATGCCCAGATCGGTGAACATGCCGGACACGTGCGTGGTGCGCACGACCGCACCGCTGTAGGTACTGACCATCGCGTTCTGCAGACCCATCGCGCAGGCCGCCGCATACATGCCGTAAACACTGTCGTGCTGGAGCAGCGGGACGGCTGCGAAGAGCAGCAGCGACACCAGCAGCAACGCAACTCCATATCGGCGTCCGAGCTGCAGCGCGCTGTCTTGGACCAGGATGCCGCTGATGACGGCGCCGACGACGAAGGCAGCGATGAGCGCCGCGAAATGCGACATCGCCGCAAAATCCCGCGTGGCCAGCGCCTCAGCCAGCAAGGACGTGTTGCCCGTCAGATGGGTGATGGCGTGATGCTCGAAGCCGAGCAGGCCGACGACATTGACGATGCCGGCGATGAACGCGAGCACCCATGTTCCGGCCCAGACCCAGGGCGGCAGTCTGGATATCATCGAGTGTGTGCCATGGTCATGCGCGATCTTACGCCGGGATCGATCACAGCGGCATTCGAGCTTAGCGATTACCAACAAGCAATAACTGCAGGGCTTCCGCGCTTGCGCGCGTGTTACTTTCTTTGGCGCACTGCGCCGCTTGCGGTGCGAACGGTGAAGCCGGCCCGAAGGGCGAGCGCCGCAGGCGCGAGTCAAGAAAGCAACCAAAGAAAACACTCAGTGCCGATGCGAATCTTCCGTCGGAAGCGTGGCCGGGATTTTTCTATGAGGCATCCTGCCTCATAGAAAAACGGCACACATCCTGTGCACCGCCCTTTGGGTCTACAAATAAACTCGGCGACATAATGACGATTACTTCGCTGAGACGATATCCAACGTATCGATCAATCCGATCGACTGTGAGCCGCCCCTGATTTCTCGGACACCCAAAAGCGAGGACAATCCTTGCACGGAGTTGTTCGATGCAGAAGCGTCAACAGTTCACATCGGAGTTCAAGCGCGAAGCGGTTCGATTGCTCAAGGCAGGCGATCGACCTGCTGCGGTGGCTGCGCGGGAGCTGGGTATACCGCGCAACAGGCTCTACAAGTGGGCGCAGGATCTGGAGAAGAAGGGCGCCACGGCATTTGCGGGCAGCGGTCGTCCCAAGGCGAGCGGCGATGAGCTGGCTGCTCTCAAGCGTGAGAACGCGCGCCTGAAGGCAGAGAACGAGATCCTAAAAAAAGCGGCGGCGTACTTCGCGCGGGAGCTGCCGTGAGGTACGCCTGGATCCGAGACCAGACTGGGTAGCCGATACGACGGCTGTGCCAGGCTCTGAACGTTTCGGCGAGCGGCTACTACGCTTGGCGAGAGCGCAGGCCCAGCCCGCGCGCCGAGGCGAATGATCGACTGCTGGAACGCATCCGCAAGCTTCATATGCAGAGCCGGGAATCCTATGGCGCGGTGCGGCTGTGGCAGGCGCTGCGCCGCAAGGGCGAAGCGTGTGGCCGACATCGGGTACGCCTGCTGCGCCGTGCGCATGGGATCGAGGCCAAGCGGCGACAGCGATACGTGCGCACGCGGGCGACGTACCAGCGCATGGCCCCGGCTCCGAACCTGCTGGCCTGGCCTTTTTCCAGCCCGACGCCCGACGCTGTGCAGGTTGCGGACATCACCTTCGTGCCGACCCGCACTGGCTGGTTGCATCTCGCGGCCATGCTCGACCTCCACACGCGACAGATCGTGGGTTGGGCGATGGGTGAGCGCGCGGATCAGAAATTGGCCAGCGCCGCGCTCCGGATGGCACTCGAACGTCGCAGGCCAGCGTCTGGCGCGATCCACCACAGCGACCAGGGAAGCCAGTACACCAGCGGCGCCTATCAGGCCGAGCTCAAGGCCGCCGGCCTGCAGCCGAGCATGAGCCGCAAGGGAATGCCTTACGACAATGCGGTGATGGAAAGCTTCTTCAGCTCGCTCAAGCAGGAACTCACGCACCACGTAAGTTTTGCGGACCTCGATGAAGCCAGATGCAAGCTCTTCGATTACTTCGAGGTCTTCTACAACCGCCAACGGCTGCACAGCAGCCTCGGCTATCGGACGCCAGTTGAACAGGAAAGGCTGGCGAGTGCTTAATTAACCTGTCCGAGAAACCGGGGGTAGCTCAGATTGAATTTTGCAGAGCTTCGAGCAATCGATCGCGCCGTGGGATACATAGGTTGTCGTCCCATCGAAATTCACGTCAAAGTGCTGCTAATTTTCCTTTGTAGACCCAAAGGGCGGCGCACAGGACGTGCGCCGTTTTTCGACGCGGCAGGATGCTGCATCGAAAAATCCGAGCCAAGTCCCAGATGGCAGATTTGCCTCGGCACTGAAGAGTTTTCTTTGGTTACTTTCTTGACTCACGCCTGCGGCGCTCGCCCCCGTATCAAGTACGGGGCAGGCTCTTCGGGCCGGCTTCGCCGTTCGCGCCGCAAGCGGCGCAGTGCGACAAAGAAAGTGACCCGCGCGCAAGCGCGGAAGCTCTGCAGTTGCTTGTTGATGGCTATCGCTACGCTCAACCGATCCTGCGTCGCTACGAGTTACATAGCGACGCAGCCCGTCTACGATCGAAGGCCGTAATCGGGCTCTTCGGCGAGAAATCCGTTGCTTCGTCCCGGGTCCGCGCGTTGCACGGACCCGAGCTACGGGTCGCGATTGCTGAACTTATCGCGCGGATCGCTCAGCGCCGCTTCGGCGTGTTGCGATTCGGCATAGCCAAGCTGTTAGGCATCGCATTCGTCTTCGGCGGTTGCGCTGCGGGGATCGCCGGCAACGCCGGCGCCACGCGGCGGCCCCGGCCTTCGGCGGTTACGGTATCCACGATTGCGCGGATCGCGTTGATGTCGGCATTCACCGCCGACAGCTGGTCTTCCACGAAGAACACGCCGGCGATGCCGCGGGCATGATCCACCCACGGCGTCATTCCGAACGCCCCGGGGCTGGACAGCACGGGCTGCGCGATCTGCGGGTTCACGCCATCGGCGTTTTCGATCCACTGTCCGATGCCGTAGCCGAAGCCTGTCGTCGTGGGGGGGCTGTAGAGGGTGATGGTGCCGACTCTACGGTCGCGCGCCATCGTCTCCAGCGAGGCGGCGGTCAGGAAGCGCTGCCCGGCGGGGCATTGATCGGGAAAACCGCCGACCAGACAGCCGCGCGCCAGCACCATGTCCAGCACGCGTCCGTAGTCGTCGAGCGTACTGCGCACGCCGCCGGGAACGCGCGGATTGCTGTTGTAGACATAGCCCGGCGCGGTAGAGGCGGTGGCGTAGTCGGTGCCGGCCAGACCCAGCGGCCGCACCATTTCGTCGAGAAAAATATCGTCCCACGTTTTACCGGCGGCGATTTCCGCCATGCGCCCGGCCACTTGCATCGAATTGCCGCCGTAGGCGAACACTTTGCCGGGCGTGCCGATGAGGGGCTTCTGCAGGATCTGCTGCGCGCAGCTGGCCAAGGTGTACAGCGGATTCGACATGCAGACGTCTTCGGTGGGCGACATGCCGCCGGTATGCGAAAACAGCTGTTCCAGGGTGATCGCGGCTTTGTCGGCGGGGGCCTGCGGGAAATACTGGCCCACGGTGTCCGTCCAGCGCATCTGGCCCTTTTCGACCAGACGGGCGAGGGCCAGCGCGGACAGCCATTTGCTGGCCGAGGCGATGCGGATGCGCGTGTCGAAGCGGTAGTCGCCGTAGGCCTGGCGATGGATCGCGCTGCCGGCCTTGCCGACCCGCAGCGAAGCGCCGGCGAGCTGATGGACCTGCACGAACCGCTGCATCTCGGCGGTGACGGGGGAGAAATCGTAGATCGGTACCGCGCGTGCGGCCCCTGCGGCGCCGAGCAGCAGGGTCAGGCCAAAGGTAGTCATCAGTGTGCGCAACATGGTGGATCTTCCGCGGTAGTGGGTACAGCGAGAACGCCGGCGCGCGGCGCGGCGTTGACACCGTCGGCGGGCGGGTCGGGCGAAGTTGTAACGAGTTGTTTCCGGAGCCGTGTCCGGGCGGCTTCCGTACAATGGCGGCACCGTTCCCTGTGTCTTCCGCATGACCCTGATCGATATCGGCGCCAACCTCACCCACGACAGTTTCGACCACGACCGCGAGGCTGTGCTGCAGCGCGCGCGCGCCGCGGGCGTGGCGAAGATAGTGATCACCGGCGCCAGCCGCGAGCATTCGCCGAAGGCCCTGGCCCTGGCGCGCACGTATCCGGGCGAACTGTTCGCCACCGCCGGCGTGCATCCGCATCATGCGGTGGAATACACCGACGAGTGCGACGCCGAAATGCGCGAACTGCATGCGCATCCCGAAGTGGTGGCGGTGGGCGAATGCGGGCTGGACTACAACCGCGATTTCTCGCCGCGGCCCGCGCAGCGCCGGGCATTCGAGCGCCAGCTGCAGTTGGCGGCCGACAACGGAAAACCGCTGTTCCTGCACCAGCGCGATGCGCACGACGATTTCGTGGCGATGACGAAGAACTTCGAGGGCAAGCTCGGCCCGGCGGTGGTGCATTGCTTCACCGGCACCCGCAAGGAGTTGTTCGACTGCCTCGACCGGGACTGGCACATCGGCATCACCGGCTGGCTCTGCGACGAACGCCGCGGCCTGCATCTGCGCGAACTGGTGAAGCATATTCCGGCGAACCGGCTGATGATCGAAACCGACGCGCCCTATCTGTTGCCGCGCACCGTGAAGCCGCAGCCTTCGCACCGTCGCAACGAACCGATGTATCTCGCGCACATCGTCGAAGAACTGGCGCGCGATCGCGGTGAAACGGTGGAGGCGGTGGCCGCGGCGACGACCGCAACGGCGACGGCGTTTTTCCGTTTGCCGGGCGGTTGACCCGAGAAGACGCCTGATCCGACGCTATCCATGATGCGGATGGAATCAGGACAGGCGCGGCCGGAACCGCGCCGTCCCGACAGTCAAAGCGGCTGACAGTTCGCTCGGCAGTACAGGTAGTCGTCCTGGCAGCGCGAACGACAGGAAGAATCCCACGATCGGCACTGCGCAACACACTCGTATCGAATCGCATAGCACTCACATTCGAACTCTTGTGCGCTGGTCGTGTTTGCGACGCCCATGCCCAGTCCTGCCGTGGCGGCGAGCACTGCGGAAAACAGTATCGTTTTGAGTTTCATCGAAGTTCCTTTGTCGATGTTGCGATGGCCCGAGCGAAGGCCGGGCCGGACCTTGCCGGCGGCTGCCGGCGCATAGCGCCGATCAGCACTCGGCGGCGCAGGCGTTGTAGTTGTCGCGGCACAGGTCGTAGCACCAGGTCTGCCCCGGCGTGCACGAGTACCAGCAGTAGTTGTAGTCACCCTGACACGACCTGATGCACTGGTTGCCGGCGGCAGCCGTGGTCGTGGACATCGACATGCCCAAGCCAGCCGCCATCGCCATCATCCCGGCCAAAGCCCATGTTTTCATTTTCATCGTCGCGCTCCCTTGCTTGAGGTCGATCCTGTTCGAAGCCGGACCGTGTGGCTTTAACGCTTGAATAGATCGGGCGTCCAGAGGTCTAAACCCGTGGACTCTCCCTATTTTTCGAGAGGTTTCCCGATGGCTTTCAACGCGTCGCGGATCGCCGGTTCGCGGAACCCGTCGATCCTGCGCTCGCCGATGTACAGCAAGGGCACGCCGATGCCGCCCTTGGCGATGAACTCCGCGTTCGCCGCTTCGGACTTATCGATCTGGTACTCGGTGTACTTCACGCCCTCCGCGGCCAGGAGATCGCGCACCTTGGTGCAGTACGGGCAGGTGGTGGTGGCGTACATCACCACCTCGTTGCCGGCCTTTGCGTACAGCGCGGCGTGATCGCCGGTGGCGTACTCGGCGCGCGGGAACGCCGTGCGGTAGGCCGAGGTGATTTTCGGGCCGAGGTACAGCCCGACCGCGAAGAACGCCGGGATCAACAGCAGCGGCAGGAATTTCCGGATGATGTTCGGCATCGACCCTCCTTGGCGGGTATCGCATTCGCTCCGGCATCGATGCGGAGCCTGTGCTGGAAACTTACTCCAGTCGCGGACTTCGTGCACGCGGCGGTGCGCAGATCAATACACCGCCAGATCGCCGCAGCCGTGCATGTCGGCTTCGCCCTGCAGCGCGATCTTCACCCGCTGCGGGTGCGGCCTGTCGGCGTCGTCGGTGCAGGTTTCGGTGACGATCTCGACCCGGATCGTTTTCGTGTCCTGCGCGGTGTCCAGGGTGCCGTCGAGCGCGATCGGCGCGCCGCGCGCCTTGCCAGGCGCGCTTCGATGGAACAGCGTGCCTTCGGCGTCGTAGGTGCCCATGCCCCAGACCAGACGGACGCGATGGCGCATGCCTTCGGCCGTCTGCGCGCCCTGGCTTTGGATTTCGATGTCGAAGTGCTCGCCCAGGCCCTTGAACGCCGGCACCGGGCTGACCTTGCCGACCATGCCGGGCGAAAGCTTGCCGGCGGCGCCGGGCGGCGGCGCGGATGCGGGGACTTCCGGACCCGCGGCTGCAGGCGTGGCGGTGTCGGTGTCGGTGGGCGTGGCGCTGCACGCGCCCAAGGTCATTACCAGCAGGATCATCGCCAGCGATGCCGCGAAAGTCGTTCGGATACGCTTGACTGGCTCCAGTCGAAATGACGACGGCGTTCGGCTGTAGGAGGGCCTTCAGGCCCGAGCTCTCGATTCACCATATCGCGAACGGAAAGCTCGGGCCTGAAGGCCCTCCTACGAATGCACGGCCGTTGGATGCGCACAGGGCCGGACCGGATCGGAAAGGCCTCAGCTGCGCAGCCCGACGCCGCGCTTCAGCAGCCACAGGCCGAGGCCGCCCAGCGCGAACATGAAGCCCAGCATCAGCGCGTACGCCAGCCAAAGCGGCACGTCGGACACGCCCAGCAGGCCGTAGCGGAAGGCGTTGACCATGTAGAAGATCGGGTTGAGATGGGTCGCGGCCTCGGCCCAGTCCGGCAGCAGCTTGACCGAATAGAACACGCCGCCCAGATAGGTCAGCGGGGTGAGGATGAAGGTCGGCACGATCGCGATGTCGTCGAATTTCTTCGCGTACACCGCGTTGACGAAACCGGCGAGCGCAAAGATCGTCGCGCCGAGAATCACCGTGCTCAGGGTGACGAACGGATGCGGCACCCGCACCTCGGTGAAGAACATCGCGATCGCCAGCACGATCGCGCCGACCAGCAGCCCGCGCAGCACCGCGCCGGCCACATAGCCGCCCAGGATCACCCAGGGCGGCATCGGGCTGACCAGCAGTTCCTCGACGTGGCGGCCGAATTTGGCGCCGTAGAAGCTCGACGAGATGTTGCCGTAGCTGTTCTGGATGATGCTCATCATCACCAGCCCGGGGACGATGAAGTCCATGTACTTGATGCCGTCCATCTCGCCGACCCGCGAGCCGATCAGGCCGCCGAAGATCAGGAAATACAGGGTCATGGTGATCGCGGGCGGCACCAGGGTCTGGCCCCAGATGCGCAGGATCCGCGCCACTTCGCGGCGGACGATGGTGTACAGCGCGATGCGGTGGCGCTGGGCGACGCTCATTTCGGGCGTGGCGGGATGCGCGCTCATGCCGCGGCTTCCACGTTGTTGTCGCCGGTCAGTCTCACGAACAGCTCCTCCAGCCGGTTGGTCTTGGTGCGCATCGAGCGCACGCGGATGCCGGCGGCGTCCAGCGCGGCGAACACGCCGTTGAGGTCCATCGCCCGTGGCATGTCGATGTCGAGGGTGTGGTCGTCCGCCGCGTGCAGGGTCGCGCCGGGGATCGACGGCAGCCGCGCCGGCAGCGCGCCGTCGATGTCGAGCAGGAAACCTTCGACGTCGAGCTTGGCCAGCAGCGCCTTCATCGGCCCCTGCTCGACGATCCGGCCCTTGTCGATGATCGCGAGATTACGGCAGAGGTTTTCGGCCTCTTCCAGATAATGGGTGGTGAGGATGATGGTGGTGCCGGAGGCATTGATCTCCTTCAGCGTCTTCCACATGCCGCGGCGGATCTCGATGTCCACGCCGGCGGTGGGTTCGTCCAGGATCAGCAGCCGCGGGCTGGTCATCATGGCGCGGGCGATCATCAGCCGCCGTTTCATGCCGCCCGACAGGGTGCGGCTCATCTTGTCGTTCTTGTCCCAGAGCTGCGCTTCCTTCAGCACCCGCTCCGCGCGATCGCGGGCGATCGCGCGCGGCACGCCGTAGAAGCCGGCGTAATTCACGCAGATATCGAACGGCTTCTCGAACATGTTGAAGTTGATTTCCTGCGGCACCAGGCCGATCAGGCGCATCGCGGCGTCGCGGCGGGCGGCGATGTCGACCCCGAAGATGCGGACCTCGCCGGAGGTCTTGTTGACCAGCGAGCTGGCGACCCCGATCAGGGTCGACTTGCCGGCGCCGTTCGGGCCCAGCAGGGCGTAGAAATCGCCCGGCGCCACGTCCAGGGAGACGCCCTTGAGGGCTTCCACGCCGTTGTCGTAGGTCTTGCGCAGGTCGCGGATCGAAAGCGCCGGCGCGTCGGTGCCGAGGGCGGAATCTGGGGTCATGGGGGTCCTTGCCGTCGCGGGCAGACGAGTACGCACAGAGATTGGCGCAACGGAACGGCTAGTATAGGCGGCCGTGCCGGCAGCTCCCGATAGGTGGCGCCGGCAACACTCCTTTCCACAAGGTTTCCCCTTCGTGCCCGTCCATTTCCCGCTCAAACTCGTCGGCCGCCGGATGCTGGCCCCCACCGTCGCCCATCTCAATTTCGTCCGCGACGACGGCGAACCGCTGGACTACATCCCGGGGCAGTTCCTGCAGGTGCATTTCCACTACCCCGACGGCACCGCGACCAAGCGCAGCTACTCGCTCGCCACCCAGCACGATCACGCGCTGGGCCCGGGCGAATCGGTCGAGATCGCGGTGAGCTATGTCGCCGGCGGCGCCGCCACGGCGCTGTTCGAAGGCCTGCCCATCGGTGGCCGGATCGACGCCAGCGGCCCCTACGGCCGCTTCTGCCTGATGCCCGCCGACGCCAACCGCCGCTATCTGCTGATCGGCACCGGCACCGGCGTGACCCCGTACCGGGCGATGTTGCCGCAGCTGGCGGCCCAGATCGCCGACCGCGGCATCGAAGTGGTGCTGCTGTTCGGCGCGCGCACCCCGGAAGAGCTGCTGTACGGCGACGACTTCCGCGCGTTCGCCGACGCGCACCCGAATTTCCGGTTTGTGCCGTGTTTCTCGCGGGATTTGCCCGCCGAAGACTCGGCGCATGCGCACGCCGACGTACGCAAAGGCTACGTGCAGGAGCATCTGGCCGAATTCGCGCCGCAGGCCGACACCGATATCGCCTACCTCTGCGGCAACCCGAACATGGTCGATGTGTGTTTCGAGGCGCTGAAGGGCCACGGCCTGCCGGTGCCGGCGATCCGTCGCGAGAAATACGTCAGCAGCAAGTAGGGCGGCATCGGGCTACGTAGAGCGGCCTTCAGGCCGCCGCCCCACCCCCGCCCTCCGGCCAGCCCTGCTGGCGTTCGTCAGTGCGAGGCCCTGTGGTCCGCAAACGCGCTTCCTCAGCCCCGCGACGCGGGGAGGGCAGATTCGCGCGCAGCGGTGTAGAGCGGGCTGTAGAGCGGGCTTCAGCCCGCTGCTCTGCTGGTGAACTGCCGTGGCGGGCTGAAGCCCGCTCTACGAACCGGGCCACTTCATTCGCATCAGCCGCGGGCGCGGCATCATTGGCGGCGCGTCCAAGGTTCTGCCTGGGCCGGTCACATTCTTCGCGCATCGCCGTCATGGTCCACGAAGCGCAGTGTTCATCCGCACGCATTCCCACACGATCCGCATCGAGAAACCTCCCATGCTCAAACCCCTCTTGCTGTCCTCGCTCGCGCTGGCGCTCGCCGCCTGCGGCGGGCAGGCCGAAAAAACCGTGGTTCCGAAGACCGACGCCAACGGCGACCTGCGCTACGGCGGGCTGGTGTTCAAACCCTGCGCTCTGGGCGGCGACCGCGGCCAGGGCGTCGAGGCGCAGTGCGCCACGCTGCAGGCGCCGGAAAACCACGCCGCGCCCAACGGCCGGAAGATCGCGCTGGCGGTGGCGATGATCCCGGCCAAGAGCCAGACCCAGTCGGACCCGGTGGTGATCATTGCCGGCGGCCCGGGGCAATCGATCCTCGAAAGTTATCCGATGCTGCATCCGGCGTTGAACGACGTGCGCCGCAGCCGCAACATCCTGCTGGTGGACGCGCGCGGCACCGGCGGTTCGCATCCGTTGAAGTGCAAGGAACTGACCTCGCTGGACGAGGATGTCGAAGGTAGCGACGACCCTGCCGTCACGCGCGCCC
>JAYUUH010000122.1:0-5694 GCA_043754745.1 Lysobacter sp. | reverse complement strand
CCGGCAAGAGCACCGCGATCGGCCTGCTGCTGGGACTGCTGACCCCCGGCCAGGGCGAGGCCACGCTGTTCGGCCAGGCGCCCGGCGCCCTGGTCGCGCGCCGTCGCAGCGGAGTGATGCTGCAGTCCGCGGGTATCCCGGACAACCTCCGGGTCGCCGAGCTGCTCGATCTCACCCGCAGCTATTACCCGAGGCCGCGCAGCGTGGCCGATTGCGTGGCCCTGGCGGGTCTGGACGGGCTGCTGGATCGCAATTACCGCCGGCTGTCCGGCGGCCAGCGGCGGCGGGTGCAGTTCGCGCTGGCGATCTGCGGCAATCCCGAGGTGCTGTTCCTCGATGAGCCCACCACCGGGTTGGACATCGACGCGCGCCAGCGGATGTGGGCGACGATCCGCGAAGTGGTGGCCGCGGGTACCGGGGTGCTGCTGACGACGCATTATCTGGAGGAGGCCGAAGCGCTGGCCGACCGGGTGGTGGTGTTGAACCGCGGCCGGGTCGCGGCCGCCGGCTCCATGCAGGACG
This sequence comes from Lysobacter sp., assembly GCA_043754745.1. GTDB lineage: Bacteria > Pseudomonadota > Gammaproteobacteria > Xanthomonadales > Xanthomonadaceae > Lysobacter_I. The sequence continues at coordinate 5,172 of JAYUUH010000122.1, read as the reverse complement.
TGCGCGCGCTGGTCTCGCAGCGACGCATCCGCTGTCTGTCGGCGCTGCACGCCGAACGCATCGCGACCTGGCCCGGCGTGCGCAGCGCGACCCGCGGCCACGATGGCGGCGGTCACGACGGTAACTTGGCGCGCATCGAAATCCTGACCGACACCGCCGAAGCGGTCGCGCGGCGGATGCTGGCCGAGGACGCGGCGCTGAGCGAACTGGAAATCGAGCGCGCAGGGCTGGCCGAAGCCTTTCTTGAACTCACCCGCGACAACGCCGATACCGATGCCGCCGCCGCGACGCTCGACGCCGCAGCCGCACACAAGGAAGCCGCATGAACGCCACGCGCGCCCTCGTCAAGCATGCCCCCGCCGCCGATGCCGATGCCGCGGCCGTCGCGCATTCATCGCTGCGCAGCTATCTGCTGGAAGCCCGGTACGAATGCCTGCGCCTGCTGCGCACGCCCTCGTTCGCGCTGCCGTCGCTGCTGTTCCCGCCGCTGTTCTATCTGCTGTTCGGCGTGCTGCTGAACAAATCCAACGGCGACGCCGCGCGTTACCTGCTCGCCACCTACGGAGTGTTCGGGGTGATGGGCGCCGGACTGTTCGCGTTCGGGGTCACCGTGGCGCTGGAGCGGGAACAGGGGTTCCTGATCTACAAACGCGCGCTGCCGATGCCGCCGGGCGCCTACCTGTTCGCGAAAATGACGATGGCGATGGTGTTCGCGATGCTGATCTCGCTGCTGCTCTCGACGTTGGCCGCCACCGTCGGCGGCGTCGAACTGCGGTGGTCGCAGTGGCTGCTGCTGTGGGTGGTGAACGTGGTCGGCGTGCTGCCGTTCGCCGCGCTGGGTCTGTATATCGGCACCCTCGTCGGCGGCCAGGGCGCCCCGGCGATCGTCAACATCCTGTATCTGCCGATGGCGTTCCTGTCCGGCCTGTGGCTGCCGCTGAAGCTGCTGCCGGCGTGGATCGCGGAACTCGCGCCGGTGTGGCCGTCCTACCATCATTCGCAGGTCGCGCTGAAGGTCATCGGCATGGATGCCGGCGGCAGCCTCGTCCTGCATCTGGGCGTGCTGCTCGGCGTCACCGCGCTGTTCTTCATGCTGGCCCGTCGCCGGTTGGGCGCATGAGCCGCGAAGCGATCCGCTAAAGTCGTGCCGCTGCCGTCGTCGCATCGAAGGGATGCCGCTGAAGCCGTGGGCATGCTACTTCCTTCATCCACACCAGCGAGGTCGACATGCCGCATTCGCCGAAATCGCTGACGCTGCGCCTGCGCGCGCGCCTGATTCCCGAAAGCCACGGCCATGGCTGGGTGCCGTTCTACAACCTTGGCTACCTGGTGTTTCCGTTCCTGCCGATCGTGCTGTCGCTGATGGGCGACCCTGGCAAGTGGCCGGGTCCGGTGCCGGACATGCTTGGACCAACGCTGCTGGCGATGGCGGTCTTCCTGCCGGTGTATTTCGCCGCCTACCGGATGACCGGCTTCCGGTCGCTGCTATGCATGCTGGCGATGGCTGGCATCGGCTATGCGCTGCTGCCGTTCAATTCTTTCGCTAATGCCTACACCATCTATGCGGTCGGTTTCGCGGCGATGCTGGGCGGTTCGCTGTGGGCGCGGCTGGGCTGGGCCACGGCGATGCTGGCTGGCCTGCTGTTCGAAATCATCGCGCTGCAATATCCGGTCTTTATTTTCCTCATCACCCTGATCGTGTCGGTAGCGGTTTTTTTCGGCAACCACCATTTCGTCGAAAGCACCCACAAGCGTGCCGAGCTGAAGCTGTCGCACGACGAGGTGCGCCGGCTGGCCACCGTCGCCGAGCGCGAGCGCATCGGCCGCGACCTGCACGATCTGCTCGGGCACACGCTGTCGCTGGTCGCCCTGAAAAGCGAGCTGGCCGGCAAGCTGCTGCATCGCGACCCGCAGGCCGCGCACCGTGAAATCGTCGAAGTGAGCCGGGTCGCGCGCGAAGCGCTGGCGCAGGTGCGCGCGGCGGTCACCGGCATCCGCGCCGCCGGCATCGCGGCCGAGCTGGTGTCGGCGAAGCTGCTGCTGGAAAGCGACGGCATCGGTTTCGACGCCGCGGCCGCGATGCGCGAGCTCGAACGCGCCGTGCAGGACGGCGGCGCGCTGCCCGCGAGTGTCGAATCCGCGCTGTCGCTGACCCTGCGCGAAGCGGTGACCAACATCCAGCGGCATGCGCATGCGCGCACGGCGCGGGTCGCGTTCGCGATCGAGGCCGGCGAGGCGGTGCTGGGCATCGCCGACGATGGCCGCGGCGGCGCGATCGCTCCCGGCAACGGCCTGAGCGGCATGCGCGAACGCATCGAAGCGCTGGGCGGACGGCTGCGGATCGAGTCGCCCAAAGGCGAAGGCACGCGCCTCGATATCCGCGTGCCGCTGGCCGCGCATGCGGGCGATGCCGTATCAGCAGGAGTGATTTCATGATCCGCGTGCTGCTGGCCGAAGACCAGGCGATGGTGCGCGGCGCGCTGAGTGCGCTGCTGTCGCTGGAAACCGATATCGAAGTGCTGGGCGCCGCCGCCGACGGCGAAGCGGCGTGGCGCGAGCTGCAGCGGCTCAAACCCGATCTGCTCGTTACGGACATCGAAATGCCCGGACTCACCGGACTGGAGCTGGCGCAGCGCATCCAGCGCCAGGCGTTGCCGATCAAGGTCGTGATCGTCACCACCTTCGCCCGCGCCGGCTTTTTGCGCCGAGCGCTCGACGCCGGCGTTTGCGGCTATCTGCTCAAGGACGCGCCGGCCGAGGACTTGGCCGAAGCGCTGCGCAAGGTACATCGCGGCGGCAAAGCGATCGATCCGCAGCTAGCGCTGGAAGCCTGGTCCGAAGCCGATCCGCTCAACGATCGCGAACGCCAGGTGCTGCGCCTCGCCGGCGAGGGGTTGTCCGCGGGCGAGATCGCCGGCCAGTTGGGCCTGTCGCAGGGCACCGTCCGCAATTACCTGTCCGAAGCCATCGGCAAGCTCGGCGTCGGCAACCGCATCGAAGCGTATCGACTCGCGCGGCAGAAGGGGTGGCTGTGAACCCATCCTGCGCAGGGCGGGCCCCGGCCCGCCATCCCGCTACTCATACGTGCAGATACATGAAAAAAAGACACGGTTTCGATCATTGTCTTCTGATTGATATTGCGTGACGGCGGGCCAAGGCCCGCCCTACGACACTTTCCACCGATCGCTTGCCGATGCGTCACATCGGCGGCATCAGGCCGTCTTGTCCCTCCATATCCCGTCCAACCGATCATTCCTCCCAGGAGACATGCCATGAAACCCTGCACCACCCACCGCTCGATCGCCGCCATCGCGGTGACCATCGCGATGACGGTCGCCGCTTCGGCGCATGCCGCGTCGCCCGCGCGCGACAGCGATCCGGGCAACGATTTCATCCTCCGCAACGTTCGCGTGTTCGACGGCGTGCGCGTGCTGCCCAAGGCGCAGGTGCTGGTGATCGACGGCCGCATCGCCGCGGTCGGCGCCAGCGTGAAGACGCCGCAGGGCGTTGCCGAGATCGACGGCAGCGGCAAGACCGTGCTGCCGGGCCTGATCGACGCGCACGCCCACAGCTGGGGCGACGCGCAGAGCGATGCGTTGCGCTTCGGCGTGACCGCCGAGCTGGACATGCTCGGCGACTGGAACCGCCTGCCCGAACTCAAGCGTCAGCGGGAATCGCTGGCGCGCACGCAGCAGGCCGACCTGTGGAGCGCCGGCGCCGCGGTCACCGCGCCCGGCGGCCACGGCACCCAGTACGGCATGAAGGTGCCGACGCTGGATGCGGACGGCGATCCGGCCGCGTTCGTCGCCGGCCGCGTCGCCGAAGGCTCGGATTACATCAAGCTGATCCTCGAAGACTTCAGCGCGCACAGCGATACCCGCCGCCTGCCGACGATCACCGCGGCGCAGGCGAAGCTCGGCATCGAAGCCGCGCACAAGGCCGGCAAGCTCGGCGTGGTGCATGTATCCCGCTTGGAGGACGGCAAGGCCGCGATCGATGCCGGCGCCGACGGGCTGGTGCACATGTTCGGCGAACCAGGCGATGCCGCCTTCGACGCCTCCGCGAAACAGCGCAAGGCATTCGTGATTCCGACGCTCTCGGTGCTGGCGACTATCGCCCGCGCCGGCGAAGGCGAAAAGCTCGCTGCGGACGCGCGCCTCGCCCCGTGGCTCGCGAAGGCGCAGACCGACAGTCTCAAGGCCAGTTTCGGCCCGGGTACGCCGAAGCCGGCGATCCTCGCCGACGCCATCGCCAACGTGCGCGCGCTGCATGCGGCCGGCGTCGACATCCTCGCCGGCACCGATGCCGGCAATCCCGGCACCACCCACGGCGCCAGCATGCATGGCGAACTCGAACTGCTGGTGCGCGCCGGGCTGACGCCGACGCAGGCATTGGCGGCGGCGACTTCGGTGCCGGTGCGGCGCTTCAACCTGGGCGACCGCGGCCGCATCGCGCCCGGCCAGCGCGCCGACCTGTTGATGGTCGACGGCGACCCGACCCGCGACATCCTCGCCACCCGCGCCATCGCGCAGGTGTGGAAGAACGGCTACGCGGTCGAACGCACGCAGCCGAAGGCGGGCGCGACCGCGATCCCGGTCGGCGAAGCCTTGCCGGCCGATACGTTGGTGTCCGATTTCGATACCGAACTCGCCGCGAATGCGGGCGGCCTGCTGCCGTCGGCTTTCGGCGCCGGCTGGATGCAGACCACCGACCAGATGGCCGGCGGCGCCTCCGTCGTCACCGTGAGTCGCGGCGCGGGCGGTGCGAATGGTTCTGCGGGCGCGCTCGATGTGAAGGGCGAGATCAAGCCCGGCTTCGCCTTCCCGTGGTCGGGCGTGATGTTCTTCCCGTCGAAAGCGCCGATGCAACTGGCCGACCTGTCATCGCGCAGCGAGCTGGTGTTCCACGCGCGCGGTGATAGTCGCCGCTACCAGCTGATGCTGTTTCACGGAGCGCAGCAGATGCCGAGCATGCAGAGCTTCGAGGCCGGCCCGGAATGGAAGGAAATTCGTATTGCGCTGAAGGACTTCAACGGCGCCGATCTCGCCCGCGTGCGCGCCATCGCGTTCACCGCGGGGCAGCCGGAAGGCGCGTTCGCGTTCCGCATCGACAGCGTCGAGTTGAAGTAAGGCGTCGCGGCGCGCATATCGAATGCCGGAGCGAAACGACGAC
>JAYUUH010000121.1:0-5694 GCA_043754745.1 Lysobacter sp. | reverse complement strand
CCGATGCAAAATCGAAAACGCCGGCGAAAGCCGGCGTCGTCGTTTCGAAAAGAGCCTGCGCTTATTTCTTGATCAGGAACTCTTCGACCTTCTTGCCTTTCTTGACCTGCTCGGCGAGCCAGCGCGGCTGCCTGCCGCGACCGCTCCACAATTCCTTGGCGTTCGCCGGATTGCGGTATTTCGGCGCCACTTTCTTGCCGGGCTTGCGCGGCTTCGCGGCCTTCGCCGCTTTTGCGGCCTTCTTGGTCGCTTTCTTGGTGGCTTTCTTGGCCGGGGCGGCTTTCTTCGCAGCGGCTTTGCCGCCGAAGAGTTCGGCGATGGTGTAACCATCGGCCTTGGCCAGCGCAATCAGTTTCTTGCGCACCCCGACGACGGGTTTACGCTTCTTGAGCGCGGTCTGCTGCTTCCTGGCCTGGGTGATCAAGCTGTCGAGCTCCTTCTTTGTAAGACCTTTCAGATCGAGTGCCATATGGGCTCCGAATTGCGGGGGATAAGACTCTGCGCAAAATGTACAGAACCGTCGATGATAATCGAATACGTCGGCCGGAGAAAATAAAGGCCGTCACAAACAGAATCGCCGCGGGTGGCCGCGGCGATTCTGTTCTGCCATCGATGTTCGCGCCCGGCGCGATATTTATCCGCGCTGCGGCGCCAGGCGCTGCATCAGCGCATCGCGATCCAGCGACTCGGCTTCGCTCGCGCGACGCGCGCGATATTCGAAGGTGCCGGCGGCGAGGCCGCGCTCCGAGACCACGACGCGGTGCGGAATGCCGATCAGTTCGATATCCGCGAACATCGGCCCGGGGCGCAGGCCGCGATCGTCGAGCACTGTCTCAAGGCCGGCGGCGTTCAGTTCGTCGTACAACGCCTGCGCGGCGGCCACCACGTTCGCGTCGTTCTTCGGATTGATGATGCACACCGCGACCTGCCACGGCGCCATCGCTTCCGGCCAGACGATGCCGGCGGCATCGTGATTCTGTTCGATCGCCGCGGCAACTATGCGGCTCACGCCGATGCCGTAGCAGCCCATGGTCGGCGCCGCGGCCTTGCCGTTGGCGTCGAGGACGCTGCACTTCATCGCTTCGGAATACTTGCGGCCCAGCGCGAAGACATGGCCGACTTCGATGCCGCGTGCGATGCCCAATGTGCCCGAGCCACAGGGCGAGGAATCGCCGGCGAGCACGTTGCGGATGTCGGCGACCTGATCGGGTTCGGGCAGGTCGCGGCCCCAATTCACGCCGGCGATATGATGGCCGCTTTCGTTCGCGCCGACCACGAAATCGTGCATCGCGGCGACGCTGCGGTCGGCAACGATGTGAATCTTCTTCGCCGGTTTCACCGGGCCGAGGAAGCCGGGCTCGCTGCCGAGGTGTTCGATGATCTCGGCTTCCGTTGCGAGCCGGTATTCGGCCAGACCCGGCAGCTTCGAGAGTTTGATGTCGTTGACGCTGTGATCGCCGCGCACCAGCGCGAGCACGAACTGCGGCGCGGCTTCATCGCCTTCGGCCATGATCGCGACCGATTTCACCGTGCGCGCAAGCGGAATGCCCAGCAGCGCCGCAACGTCCTCGCAGGTCTTCTGGATGGGGGTTTCTACTTTGCGCATCGTTTCGGTCGCCGCCGCGCGTTCGCCCGGCGACACCGCTTCGGCCAGTTCCACGTTCGCGGCATAATCCGAACCATCGGAGAAGGCGATCGCGTCTTCGCCGGAATCCGCGAGCACGTGGAACTCGTGCGAAGCGCTGCCGCCGATCGCGCCGGTGTCGGCGAACACCGCGCGGAACTTCAATCCCAGTCGGGTGAAGATCCGCGAATACGTGTCGTACATGTTCTGGTATTCGGCGTCGAGCGATGCGTCGTCGATATGGAACGAATACGCATCCTTCATCAGGAATTCGCGCGCGCGCATCACGCCGAAGCGCGGACGGATCTCGTCGCGGAACTTGGTCTGGATGTTGTAGAAGTTCACCGGCAGCTGTTTGTAGCTGTTGATTTCCTGGCGCGCGAAATCGGTGATCACTTCCTCCGCGGTGGGGCCATAGCAGTACTCGGCCTCCTTGCGGTCCTTGATCTTCAGCAACTGGCCGCCGAATTTCTCCCAGCGCCCGGTTTCTTCCCACAGCTCCTTCGGCTGGATTGTCGGCATCTGCAGCTCGATCGCGCCGGCGCGGTTCATGTCCTCGCGCACGATGCCCTCGACCTTGCGCAGCACGCGCAAGCCCAGCGGGCTCCAGGTGTAGAGGCCGGCGGCGAGCTTGCGCAGCATGCCCGCGCGGAGCTTCAGCTGATGGCTGATGATCTCGGCGTCGGCGGGGGTTTCCTTTACGGTGCGGAGGTGGAACTGCGACAGGCGCATGAGGCGGAACTCGGGCAAGGAGGGGGACGAACCCCACATTTTGCCCGATGTCGACCGGATCCGGTTTGAAATCGCGCCGGAACCGGTCGGAACGCCGCGCGCAGGCGACAAATGCGCGGCGCGCAGGCGCCTGGACCCGTGGTCAGGGCGCCTTGGCGGTGGTCGGGCTGCAGTTCACGCGGGCCACGGTCTGCGCGATGCGCAGCTGCTCGGCGCGGGCGCTGTCGTCCAGATCCTTGTCGGCCTTGCCGTCGCCGTCGCTGTCCAACTGCAGCTTGGCGCCGCTCTGGAGGAGTTCGATATTGCCGCGCGCAGTGAGGCACTGTTTGGATTCGGTCGAGGCGACCTCGGCGGTCGGCTGGCCTTCCGCGGCCTGTTCGCGGTGATAGATCGAGCGCGCCGCGAATTTGCCCTGCGACGGAGGGGTCTGCGAATAGTGGGTGACGCCATTGGCGTCCTTCCACTGGTAGACCTCGCCAGCGAAGGCCGTCGGGGCGCCCAGCGCGAGCGTGGCGACCAGGGCGGTGAGCGGGGCGATGAGGCGTGCACGATGCATGGCGATACCTGCAGAACGGCTGGAGTGGGTGCCGCGGTCAGGGGATTGCAGCACCCTCGCGCGGCAGGCGCAAGCGTTCGGGCGCCGGGGGGTCAGCTGCGCCTCATCGACGGTATCCGGCAGAGGGCGAGGAATTCGGTTGGAGATGTGACCTGCCGCACGTTATGCCCAATGCGGCGCTGCCGTTACACTGCGGGTATGAGCACACCCGAACCGCCCATCGCGCCCCGTCGCAACCGCGGCATCTACCTGCTGCCGAACCTGTTCACCACGGCCGCGCTGTTTTCCGGGTTCTTCGCGATCATCGCCGCCTCGCAGGGCCGATTCGAAGCCGCCTGCGTGGCGATCTTCATAGCCGCGGTGCTCGACGGCCTCGATGGTCGAGTCGCGCGGATGACCAACACCCAGAGCGAGTTCGGGGTGCAGTACGACTCGCTGTCCGACCTGATCAGCTTCGGCATGGCGCCGTCGCTGGTGATGTACCACTGGGCGCTGGCGTCGATGAAGATGGACAGCGTCACCCTCGGCAGGATCGGCTGGCTGGGCGCCTTCCTGTACGTCGCTTGCGCCGCGCTGCGGCTGGCGCGCTTCAACAGCCAGGTCGGCCAGGTCGACAAGCGCTGGTTTATCGGCCTGCCCAGTCCGTCGGCGGCGGGCCTGGTCGCCAGCTTCGTGTGGACCATGCACGACCTCGGCCTGAGCGGCGAAAACCTTCGCTACCCGGCGTTGGCGGTGACGGTGATCGCCGGCCTTTTGATGGTCAGCGGCTTCCGCTATTCCAGCTTCAAGGGCGGCAAGCCGGGCGCGAACAGCGATCGCATCCGCTTCTTCACGCTGTTCGCGATCGTCATCGCGATCATCGGTCTGGTGATCGATCCGCCGAAGGTGCTGCTCTTCGTATTCGCGACCTTCGCCCTGTTCGGGCCGATCATTTCGCGACGGATGGCGCGCAGATCGCCGCCGGAGGATGCGTGAGCGCGTCCTGGAGCCCGCAGCAGCGCGAAGCCCTGGAGGCGATGGGCCTGCCGGTCTACCGTATGGTCGGGGCAGCCGCGCCGGCTGCGGAACCCGCCGCCGCGCCGGTCGCGATGCGCGGTGAATCCACCCTCTCCGCCTCGACGCTAGACCCCTTGATGCTGGCCCTGCTGTGCGCCGCCGGACTCGGCCGCGAAGGCGCGCCGCTTGCTGGCGATTGGCCGACGCCGCAGACGCTGCGTGGCGACCCGCAGGCCAAGCGCGCGTTGTGGCCGCGGCTGCGCGCGCTGCGCCGGCATCCGACATGAGCATGCGGTCATGCGCACGCTTGTGAGCCTGCGACCGTGAGCACGACGTCGCTGCCATCCGTCGAACCCCCTGCGCCGATGTCGACGACGCTGCGAGCGATGCGCGAGTCCGATCTCGACGCGGTAATGGCGATCGAACTCGGCGCCTACCCGTTTCCGTGGTCGATCGGCATCTTCCGCGACTGCCTCACCGCCGGCTACCCGTCGTGGCTGCTGATCCAGGACGATCTCATCATCGGCTACGGCATCATCAGTATCGCCGCGCGCGAAGCGCACATCCTCAACATCTGCATCTCGCCCGCGGCGCAGACGCAGGGCCACGGCCGCCGGCTGCTGCGCGCGCTGGTGCGCATCGCGCGGGTGCAAAACGCCGAGCGTATCTTCCTCGAAGTGCGTCCCTCGAACCCGCGCGCGATCACGCTGTACTTCGACGAAGGCTTCAACGAGATCGGTCGCCGGCCGCGCTATTACCCGGCGCACATGGGCCGCGAGGACGCGATCGTGATGGCGATGGAGCTGCTGCCGGACTAAGACTGAATATGAAAAAGCGTAAATTTTTTTGAAATCGAGTAATCGCCGTTCTAGTAGCGCTCGACAACGAATTGTGAACCGTGTCATAGAATCTGCGTGACAATGCTTTAGCTTTAGCCAAGCATAAAGTCCGATCTTCATTTATATTCAGCATGAGTATCACGAAAAATTAGATGGAGTTGATATGTCTCAGAACGATAGCGCAAACCCGCAACTCATGGCCCGTAACGCGAACCACGGCGACCAACCTTACGCGAGTAATATGCAGATTCTGGTGGTTGGCGTGCATGGTACAAACAACGGCCCGGGCAATGTCCGTGAAGTGACTAATCGCATCGGTGATTCGCTAGACAAGATCACCTCCGGCAAAGTTGTGGTCGACACGAGTTTTTCTTGGGAAAACCGTGCTGATACCTTCAATCAGCCTGGCAATCGCGAAGCCGCTTCAAAAGAATTGGCTAATCACATCATCGGTAGGATCGATCAAAACCTGCGCAACGGTACGTTCGATTCAAATAAGCCTCTTATCATTGCGCCAGCTGGATTTAGTCACGGCGGCAACGTAGCGCGGCAGGCTGTCGACGAAGTGTCTGAATACATGAAGAACAAAGGTTTGAACGGGGGCATCCACATGATCACGATGTCGACCCCGACCTATAACGACAACGGCCGGGAAAGCCCCTCGGCCGCGAGTCGTGCGGTGAGAGCGGACGGGATGACCTACAACGAAATTCATTTCTCGGTCAAAGGCGACGGTGTCGTTCCGGCGGCGCTCGGCAATCCAGTGATCATCAACGGCAGATCGGGAGATGCCCGCAATTTTGAATTGCCCGCAGTGTCGAAATGGGACGGCGCAAAGAATCACGGCGCGCCACAAGATAGCGATACCCACATGAAAGTCGTCCAGAAGGAAGTTCAGGGCCACTTCCACAATCTCACTTACGGTTCTCGACGAGCCGACCTTGGTG
>JAYUUH010000120.1:0-1946 GCA_043754745.1 Lysobacter sp. | reverse complement strand
GCGCGCCTGCTGGACGCTGTACGCGGCGCTGGGTTTCTTCGTCGGCACGAGCCTCGGATTGGCCGCCGATGCGCTGCTGGGTTTCCGGCTGGACGCGGTGCCGACGATCCTCGCGGTCGCCGGCATGCTCTGCCTGCTGGCGGCGAGCCTCGCGATGGGTCGCGAAGTCAGCCTGTCGGTGAAGAGTTTCGACGAAGAGCTCGACCAGGAACTGGCCCGCAAACGCGGTTAGCCCTTCGTAGGAAGGCCTTCAGGCCGGCCCATGCAGCCTTCAGAACTGCGACGACACCCGTGCCGCGCCTGCGGCTGGTGACAATGAATTTGAGGATTTGGCTAATGTCATCGGGCCTGAAGGCCCTCCTACAGCAAGACCACGGACCGCGAACGATCACAGCGCGGGCTTGCGGCGTTTGCGCCGGAAATAATTGGTGAGCATGGTGCCGGCTTCCCCCGCGAGCAGGCCGCCCTGCACCTCGACGCGATGGTTGTGGCGCGGATCGGCGAGCAGATCGAACACGCTGCCGGCCGCGCCAGTCTTGGGATCGCTGGCGGCGTAGACCACCCGCATAATCCGCGCATGGACCGCGGCCATCGCGCACATCGCGCAGGGCTCCAGCGTCACGTACAGAGTGCAGCCGATCAGCCGGTGATTGCCGACCGCTGCGCCGCCCGCGCGCATCGCCACGATCTCGGCGTGCGCGGTCGGGTCGTGGTCGCCGATGTTGCGGTTCCAGCCTTCGCCGATCGCGTTGCCTTCGCCATCGACCAGCACCGCGCCGACTGGAATCTCGTCGTGCTCGCGCTCGGCGCGTTCGGCCAGCGCAAGCGCATGACGCATCCAGCGCAGGTCGACGTCGCCCTGAAGCGCGTCCGTCCCGTTGCGTTCGGACCGGTCCGTTGGTTCGGGCAGGATGGCTTGCAGAACGCCCGCCGCCCCCTGTTTTTTGTCGTCGATTGCTTGCATGCTGGGTCGCGTCGCGCCGCCGGGTCTTTTGTCAGCAGGCTCTGCTGGCCGACGCATGATGATCGCTGGTCCGGCCCATGTCATCTGCCGGCCATCCGCCAGCGACGGGTTTTTTTTCAGGGATCCACGCTCAACGAGCGTCTTACAGGGGAGGTTCCACCATGTCGAGCACGACCGGGCCGTCCGCGGCCAGTTCATCCCATGCAGTCGAGGGACAGGGAACACCGATCCGACTCCCGCCGATCCTGCCGCCCAGCCCGTGTTGCTGCGATAGCGATCCGGTTGCGGGCCTCAAGCAATTGTTCGTCGACTATTTCCAGGGCCGCGGCATGGCCGCCGGCCGCGATCCGGCGACGCGGCCGGTGTTCCTGCGCCTGCACGGCGCCGCGCAGGGCCGCTTCATCGTCGATCCCGCGCTGCCCGAAAATCTGCGCGTCGGCGTGTTCGCCCAGGCGAAGGAATATCCGGTGTGGGTGCGCTTCTCGGCGGATGTCCAACCGGGCCGCCCCGATCTCAAGGGCACCACCGGTATCGGCATCAAACTGTTCGGCGTGGACGGCGAAAAACTGCTGCAACCCGATCAGGACGCGATCACCCACGATTTCATCCTGCAGAACCACGACGTGTTCTTCGTCGATACAGCGAAGGACATGTGCGAATTCACCTGCCAGTCGCTTCACGGCAAGGGCGATGCGTACCTGAAGGATCACCCGGTCACTGCGCGCATCCTCGACGACATGGAGAAGGTGGTCGAATCGGTGCTGACCACCGATTACTGGAGCGTCCTGCCGTCCTCGTTCGGTCAGGACCGCTTCGTGAAATACAAGCTCGAACCGCTGGACGCCGCGCCTGCGGAAACTGCAGCGGACTTCAACGATCCGTTCTACCTCCGCGCCGACCTGCATGCGCGCATGCGCAAGGGACCGGCGCGCTTCCGCTTCCTGCTGCAATTCCAGACCAACGACGAAGACATGCCGCTGGA
>JAYUUH010000119.1:0-5728 GCA_043754745.1 Lysobacter sp. | reverse complement strand
GGGATACGCGGTGAATTCTTCGACGACAGCATTCATGCGGGAAGCATCAGGAAATTGTCGAGCAGGCGCAGACCGGCTGCGGACGAACGCTCGGGATGGAACTGCGCGCCGTAGCGATTGCCGCTGCCGACCACCGCCGCGAATCGCTGGCCGTGATCGCTGTCGGCGAGCACGCAGGCATCGGTGGCGTCGTCGACCAGCACGGCGTAGCTGTGGACGAAATAGGCGTGCGCGCCATCGTCGATGCCGTCCAGCAGCGGCGAGGTGTCGCCATTCGCATCGGTGCGCTTGCGGAGCCGGTTCCAACCCATGTGCGGCACGCGCAGTCCCGGGCCGCCGGCGAGCTTGCTCACCCGCCCTTTCAGCAGACCGAGGCAGTCGACATCGCCTTCGCTGGAAGTCTCGAACAGCAGTTGCATGCCGACGCAGACGCCCAGCAGCGGCGCCTGGCTTTTGCGCAGCGCCGCATCCAGCCCACGCGCGCGCAGCAGCGCCATTGACGGCGCCGCGGCGCCGACGCCGGGCAGGATGATGCGCTCGGGTTCGCCGAGTTCGTCGGCATCCCGCACGAGACGCGGGTTCGCGCCGATGCGATTCAAGGCATAACGCACCGAGCCCAGGTTCGCGCCGCCAGCATCGATCAATGCAAGATCGTTGCCGCTCACAGCGTCCCCTTGGTGCTGGGCAAGGCGTCGCCTTCGCGTTTGAAGGACTGCCGCAGCGCGCGCGCGACCGCCTTGAAGCAGGCTTCGATCTTGTGATGGTCGTTGTCGCCGCGCACCGAGAGATGCAGATTCAGGCCGGCGGTTTCGCACAGCGATCGGAACACGTGCGGCACCAGTTCGGTGGCGAGGTCGCCGACCTTCTCGCGGTTGAATTCGCCGTCGAACACGAAGTACGGGCGACCCGACCAGTCCAGCGTCGCGCTGGCCTGCGCTTCGTCCATCGGCAGCGTGAAGCCGTAGCGCGCAATGCCGCGCTTGTCGCCCAGCGCCTGACGCAGCGCCTGCCCCAGCGCGAGCGCGCTGTCCTCGACGGTGTGATGTTCGTCGATGTGCAGATCGCCGTCGCAGCGCAGGCGCAGCGCGAAACCGCCGTGCTTGCCGAGCTGCTCCAGCATGTGATCGTAGAAGCCGAGGCCGGTCTTCACGTCGGGCTCGGCTTCGCGGTCGAGATCGACCTCGACTTCGATGCGCGTCTCTTTGGTAATACGCTCGATGCGTGCCGTGCGCGGCACGTCGACCAGCGCATGCGCGATGTCGCGCCATTCGACGCCGTCGCCGAACTGCGGCGACTTCAGCTTGAAACCGCGGATATCGAGATTGGCCGCGAACTGGATGTCGGTTTCGCGATCGCCGACCATCGCCGAACGCGACCAGTCGATGCCGCGATCGCGCAGCAGCGGCTGCACCAGGCCGAGCGCCGGTTTGCGGTCCGGGGAATTCTCGTGCGGAAAACTGCGATCGATCAGGACCTCGCGGAAGCGGATGCCCTGGCTCTCGAAGATCTGCATCATCAATGCGTGCGGGCCGTCGAAGTCCGCCTGCGGGAACGCTTCGGTGCCGAGGCCGTCCTGGTTGGTCACCATCACGAACTCGTAGCCGGCGTCGCGCAGGCGCAGCATCGCCGGCATCACGCCATCGACGAACGCAAGTTTGGCGTAGGCGTCGATCTGGAAATCGGCCGGCTCACGGATCAGCGTGCCATCGCGATCGACGAACAGGATGGGCTTGGTCGCACTCATGCCTGGGCTCATGCCGCAGCTTCCTGCAACCGCAGCGCCGCGAACACGGCGTCGTTCTCTTCCGGCATGCCGATGGTGATGCGCAGCGCATCGCCGAGTCCCGCGGTCGCGCGCATCTCGCGCACGACCACCCCGGCGGCGAGCAGGCGCCGATATGCGGTTTCGGCATCGTCGAATCGCGCCAGCACGAAATTGCCGGCACTGGCGTACGCCCGGCGCACGCCGCCGAGTTGCGGCAGGCGCGCGAGCATGCGTTCGCGCTCGGCGCGGATCATCGCCGCGCGCGCAGCCGCCTCCGCGAGCGCAGCGGGTTCCAGCGCGCGCAATGCGAGATCGGCGCACGGCTGCGGCACCGGATACGGCGCCTGGCAACGGCGCAGCACTTCGATCAGCGCCGGATCGGCGAGCAGGCAGCCGATCCGCGCGCCGGCTAGCGCATGCAGCTTCGACAGCGTGCGCAGCACGGCGACGTTCGGATAGTCGTCGATCAGCGATGCCGCCGACGGCGTGTCGGCATATTCGATATAGGCCTCGTCCACCACCAGCAGCGCGCGGCCGGCCAGCGCCTGCGCCAGCGCGCGGATCGCGGCCAGCGTGATCAGTTCGCCGGTCGGATTGCCGGGCGAGCACAGGAACACGATCTTCGCGCGGCGGGCGATGGCGAGGTCGCGCATCGCGGCGAGGTCTGTCGTCCAACCAGTCATCCCGCCGTCGGGACGCTCGCGCATCGGCGCTTCCATGGCAGGCACTTCCAAAACCGGGGCGCCCTGCAGCCGCGCGCACACCGCGTACATGCCGAACACCGGCGGCGCGATCACCACCGGATCGTGTTCGGCGCGGCACAGCGCCCGCACCAGCAAGTCGATGGCTTCGTCGCTGCCGCGGCCGATCAGAAGCTGTTCCGGGCGCACGCCGTAGATCTCGGCCAGACGCGCGCGAAGGGCTTCGGGCTGCGGCTGCGGGTAACGGCGCAGCGCGCCGGCGTCGTCGGCCAGGTTCGTCCACGGCGATTCGTTGGCGTTGAGCCAGATCGTGCCGTCGACTTTGTGGCTGCGCGCCGAGGAATAGCCGGCGAACGCGCGCAGGTCTTCGCGCACCAGGTCGATGACGTTCGGCTTCGCCCGCGCCGCGGACGGCGCGCTCATGGCGACTCCGCCGCGGGCAGCGATGCGATCCGCAGGCTCACCGCATTGGCGTGCGCCTGCAGGCCCTCGGCCTCGGCGATGCGGATCGCGCTGGGACCGATCCGGCGCAGGCCTTCGGCGGTGACGCTCTGCACGCTGATGGCGGTCTGGAAACCGGTGACCGACAGCCCGCTCCACGCGCGCGCGGCGCCGCCGGTCGGCAGCACGTGATTGGTGCCGCTGCAGTAATCGCCGAGCGATTCCGCGGCGTAATCGCCGAGGAACACCGAGCCCGCCGCGCGCACGCGACCGAGCCACGGCTCGGCATCGCGCAGCGCCAGGATCAGATGTTCCGGCGCATAACGATTGCTGACCTCGAACGCCTGGTCGATGGAAGCAACGACGATCAGCCGCGACTGCGCAAGCGCCTTGCGCGCGATGTCGGCGCGCGGCAGGCGCGCGAGTTGGCCGACCAGTTCGGCGGCGACGCGCGCGATCAGCGTCGACGAATCGCTGAGCAGGATCACCTGCGAATCCGGCCCGTGCTCGGCCTGCGACAGCAGGTCGGCGGCGACGAACGCGGGATTGGCGCCGCCGTCGGCGATCACCAGCACTTCCGACGGGCCGGCCGGCATGTCAATGGCCGGGCCGCCTTCCACCGTCGACACCTGGCGTTTGGCTTCGGTCACCCAGGCGTTGCCTGGACCAAACAGTTTGTCGCAGGCGGGAATGCTTTCGGTGCCGATCGCCATCGCCGCGATGGCCTGCGCGCCGCCGAGCTTGAACACCCGCCGCACGCCGCACTGGCGCGCGGCGAACAGCACGGTGGGATCGGCGCTGCCGTCGGTGCGCGGCGGCGTACAGACGATCACTTCATCGCAACCGGCGATGCGCGCCGGCACGCCGAGCATCAGCATGGTCGAAGGCAAGGGGGCGCTGCCCGCTGGAATGTACAGGCCGACGCGCGCGATGGGCCGCACGATCCGCCGGCAGCGCACGCCCTCGGCGGTATCCACGGCGTACTCGTGCATGCCGCTGTCGAGATGGAAGGCTTCGATACGCCCGGCGGCATCGATGATCGCCGCTTTCAGCGAAGGATCCAGCGCCGCCTCGGCCGCCGCGAATTCCTCGTCCGACACTGCGAAGGTCTCGAGCAGGGCGTGATCGAGCAGCCGGGTGAATTTGCGCAGGGCCGCATCGCCGTCGGCGCGCACGCGGGCGATGATCTTGCCCACGCCCAGGCGCACGGCCGCGGCGGAGTCCTGGGTCGGCCGGCGCAGTGCGGCGCGTTGGGCCGCATCGTCCAACGACGACCAGGTCAGCAGGTTCAGATCGATCCGGTTCGCGAGCGACGTACCCGCCAGCGACCCGCCCGCCAACGATGGATTCGACGGCGGAATGTTCATCGATGTACTCATGCCAGCATCCTCTCCACGGGCAACACCATGAGGCCGCGCGCACCGGCGCGCTTGAGATCTTCCAGTCGTTGCCAGGTCATCGCGCCGTGGCACAGCGCCTGCAGTGCGACATCGCCGGTGCCGTTGCCGCTGGCGTCGATGCCGCCGCCGTCGAGCGACATCACCGTCGGCGGTTCGGCATCGGGCAGCAATAGCATCAGTTGCGACAACACCGCGCGCGGCGCCTGGAACAGCAGCAGTTTGCTGTCGCGGATCTTCATCACGCCGTCGAGACGCCGCAGCAGCAGATCGGCGATCCCCGCGCGCACGTCGCTGAAGCCGTCGGCCGGCCCGGCCAGCACCGCTTCGCTGTCGAGTACGATTTCCACGGGTTTCAATCCGTTGGCGACGAGCGTGGCGCCGCTCGACACCAGGTCGCAGACCAGATCGGCCTGACCCAGGCGCGGCGCGATTTCGACCGAGCCGGACATCGTCACCACATCGGCGGCAATGCCGCGCTCGGACAGCCAGCGCGACAGCAGCGCCGGATAGCTGGTGGCGATGCGCTTGCCCGGCAGTTGCGTCTGCGGGTCCCAGGTCCACTCGCTGGGGATGCCGAACATCAACCGGCAACGGCCGAAGCCGAGGGCGCGCCATTCGCTGAACGCCGGCGCCGCGCCGCGCATCTCGCGCTCGTAGGCCTGCTCATCCAGCACATTGCGGCCGACTATGCCCAGGTCGCAGACGCCGTCGGCAATCAATCCGGGGATATCGTCGTCGCGCACCAGCAGCAGATCCACCGGCAGCGATTCGCCGTAATAGAACAGCTTGTCGCGGCTCTCCTGCCAGCTCAGACCCGCGGCGGCGAGCAGCGCGAGCGCGGGCTCGCTGAGCCTGCCGCTCTTCTGGATGGCGATGCGCAGTCGATCCCGCTCGGTCGCGGCTGCCGTTCGTTGCATGACGTGTGTCCTCATTGCGCGCCGGATCGGCGCGGTTGACGCTGTTGGATCGCCTGGCCGTAACCGCCGGCACCGTATTCGAGCGTGCGGGCGACGCGACCGATGGTGGTCACGCTGACCAGCGTGCGATCGTGGATTTCGCGGTACGGCACGCCCTCGACGAGCAACGGCACCACCTTCCAACGGTCGGCCATGGCTTCGAGTTCGGCCGGGGTGCACAGATCGACCAGGAACGCGCGGACCTGCGCCGGCGCCGACAATCCGGCCAACGCGAGGGCCAAGGCGTCGAGATCGGCCTCGGCATCGCGTTTCGGGACGGGCTGTGGGCGGTGTTTCATGGTCGCGCGGGTCGGATCAATGTATTAGCGTGTTAATACATTAAAGGTCGGCAGCGAGGCTGTCAACCCAGCCGATACTCCAGAAATCGCGGTTTTTGTAGGAGCGCAGGCAGGCGCGAAGCCCGTGGCCTAGCCGTACCCGCGAGTAGCGCAATGCGAAAGCGCC
>JAYUUH010000118.1:0-5737 GCA_043754745.1 Lysobacter sp. | reverse complement strand
ACAAAGTAGCCATCGCCGAACAAACTGCTTTCCGATAGCGTTATCAAATCCATCAACTATTTGAACGTTCGCGACTACGCAAGGGATACTACTCAAATCTTGGGATTCAGAACCAACATCTGCCTCGAATGCTTGTTCCAGGATGTCATCGCTCATATCTTGTTCTGAGAGCACCTGGTTTCCAGATTCATGCTCAGCCCAGCCCAACGCGTCTCCTATGTTGCTGCACTGATGCAACATCTTTGGATTAGGACCTATCAAAAGCCAAACTTGATAACGATTGATAGGCTGCTCTGACAACGGAAGCGGGACACCAAATGCGTTGTAGAGCGTGATACGGACAACGATGACGCCGTCCTTGGATGCCACGATTTCTTGCGCTTCAACTGCAACATTCATGTTGCCCTTTCCTTATAGACAATGTGATTGAGAATCATCTTTGCTGTCAGCAGGCACTCAGAGATGCCACCCATTTTCGTTTTCAATACTTTTTTGAAACTGCCCGCTCCGGAATGGCAATAACGCGACTGACGGCTTGAACTTTGCAAGCGTCTCCACGCGCTTAGGCAGTGTCGCCGCTTGGGCGATATGGATGTAATGCTTGTCCAGCGTAGGCACCTGCCCTGACACAGCATGCCCCGTAATCAGCGCGATGTCGGGAGACGACACGCCGGCCTCAGCCAACATGGTTGAAAGCGTGTGCCGGAACGAATGGAAGGCTGTTCCCTTCTCGATGCCAACCGTCTTCGCATACGCAGCGAACTGACGCGACAGCTGCCGGCCATAGCCCTTTCCATTCGGTGTCCCATCGGCTTTCGTGCCCGCGGGCAGGTGTGGAAACAAACGCGGGTGCCCTACTCGTTTCATGTCTTCGATGAAGTCGAGAAAACCAGCGTCTAACAGCGGCTGGGCCAAGGGAACGAACCTGATGGACGGCTTGTTCTTGATTTTTTGGTTGCGTTCGTTCTTCCAAAAGAACACACCCCAGACGCCACCCACCTCACGCACGTCGTCTAAATACAACTGTGCGACTTCGTTGACTCGGGCACCCGTATACAACCCCAGCATCGTGCCCCACCAGCGGTGCGGTGATTGGCCCGCCCAGGCGGCGAACCGAACCGGTTCGAAAAGCGCCTTGAGTTCGTCGATCGAGAACGGGCGTCCTGTTTCAAGCTCAGTGGACGTGTCGAGTTCCGGCTTGACTGCCTTCAACGGGCTCTTGTTGATTAGGTCTAAATTCACCAGACCGTTCAAGAAAACACCCAGCCTCTGGTGATGCTTGTTGAGCGTGTGCCGCGAGGGCGGCGGCACATTGGCCTTCTTGCCCGCCGCAATGATTTGCAGGACTGTCATGCCACGATACTTTGGCTTGATGGACGCGCGCTCAGGCCACCACCGGATGGCGTCTAAAAAAGCACGGATATGCGTAGGCTTAATGTCACGCACCGGGATGTCGCCGGTCGTTGCCTGGAAGATGCGAAGCGTGTGCTTGCTTTCGGTGAGGGTATCGGCTGCAAGCTGGCGCCGGTTCAGGTCATCAATATGGTTCGCGATTTCGGCCGACAACAAAGGGCTCTTCTCTGACGGCGTCTGGCTCGAGGTGAGTGCCGCAGCAGGAATCGCCATGGGCAACCCTTGCTGGGCCAGTTCCACAGCCGCGCGCATCGTCTGGATGAAGTCTTGGGTGTCCTCACGGCCGGAAGTGGTGACATTTCCGAAGTCGATGCCGCCTACCCGCACGCCCGTCGCGGTCCATTCGCGCACGGAGCCGTCCGCAGCCGCCTGCTGAGCGCTCTCCAAGAGCTTTTTGATGTCGACCATCCCTGTCCCTCGCCGCATGGCATCGAACGCCTGCGAGAGTGCCACACCCTGTGCCGCCGCAACCAGCCTGGCTTCGTCGGCCTGCCGTCTTCCAAGAGCTCGGACGACGTAGCGGGACCCGAGAGCGGCCCTCAAATCATTGGGCACCAGGAAGCGCACATACACGCCGCTGGGGCGCGTCAAAAAGTAGGGCTTCGGCATGAAACGATACCTAAAACGATACCTCGGTGGAGGTATCGCTCTAGGATCGATTTTCGAAAAACCCCATTTTATTCAGTGCTTTACGCGCTGATCGCCAAGCGTGGAGCGGGTGATGGGAATCGAACCCACGCTAGCAGCTTGGGAAGCTGCAGTTCTACCATTGAACTACACCCGCGGTGTGGCCAGTCTACCGGCTGTCGCGGCCTCCGCAAACCTTGCGGAGGTCGCTGTGCCGGCATGGATCAGAAGCTCTTGCCGAACGTGGCGAACAGGGTGGCGTCGTTGCCGCCGCCCTGCGCCGCGGTGACACTAGCGCCGATGTTGGCGTCCAGCCCGAACAGCTCGGTGCGGGCGCCTATCTGCAGGGTGAAATACTGGTCGTCGAAGGTCTGGCCAGGCACCGCGTACTGCAGGCTGCCGGCGATGGACTGCGAACGGGCGAAGGCTTCTTCCGGCTGATCTTCGTGCTCGACGTCCCAGGTCAGGCGGCCGTACGGCGTCAGGTGATCGTTGATCTTGTAGCTGGCCTGCCAACCCAAACTCGTGATCATCGAATCGAAGCTCTGGTCCGGATAGGCCAGCGAAGTCGACAGGGTCGGCTGGTCTTCCGCGTAGCCGTCCACGTCGATGCGCTGCAGCAGCACGCTGGCGACCGGACCGTGGCTCAGGGCTTCATCGCTGAAGTTGAAACCGGCGTTGATGCCGAAGGTCAGGTTGTTGCCGTCGGGCGAGCCGCTGTGGGTGCGCTTGGCCGGGCCGAGCCAGACTTCGCGGTTCACGTCGTAGCGCACCAGGCTGTAGCTGAGCTGGCCGTTGACCCAGGCGCGATCGCCGTACCAGCCTGCGAAGCCGCCGAGGGTGCCGTCGGTCTGGTCGAAATCGCCGCCGCGCAGACCGAAGTCGTAGCCGTTGCGGCCCAGGCCGGCGAAGCCGCCGTACACGAAGTTACCGCTGGTCCAGTCGATGCCGCCGGTGAAGGCCGGTCCGACGCCATCGTATTTGTTGCCGCGGTCGTAACGCTGGAAATCGGCGCGGCCGTCGAACCACCAGCGCATGCCGTCGCCTTCGGGCTTGCCGGCGAGATGGCTGGACACGCGATCGGCGCGGGCGCGGCCGACCACGGCAGTCGCGTGCGGCAGGATCGCGATCTGGCGCGGCGCTTCCAGCACCGACACCGCGTACTGCGACAGCATCTGGTGCGCGCGGCTGGTCGGGTGCACGCCGTCGGCGAACAGATAGGTGTTCGGCGCGTCGGGGGTGACGTAGCTGGTCGGGTTGCAGGTCAGCGAGTTAGCGGTGATCTGCGGCTGACAGGCGGTGCCGGTGATGTTGCTGAAACCATAGGTCGACGGCGAAGCGGTGATCTCACGGATCAGGTTGAAGGTGTCGAGCGGAATCACCCGCAGGCCGTTGCTGGCCAGACCGCCGAACAGCGCGTTGTTGTAGGTGGTGGTGAGCGCGGTGCCCTGCGCCTGCGCGGTCGCGCCCTGGGCACGAAACGCCGGGGTCAGGCCCAGGTCCGGCACGGTCGCGACCATCACGTAGCGGGCGCCGGCATTCTGCAGTTGGGCGACGATGCCGATTTCCGCGGCAACCGCGCTCGAAATGGTGGTGGTCGGCGGCGCGCCGCCATTGGTAATCGCGAACAGGTCGTTGGCGCCGCCCCAGACGGTGTAGAGCGCGCGGCTGTCGGCGCGGCCGCCGTTGGCGGCGAGGTAGTTGGTGACCTGGGTGGCGATCGACGGAATCGGACCGAGCGCGCCGGTACTATTGGTGCCCACGCGGGCGCCGCCGGCGGCGTAGTTGGTGCCGATCTGGCCGTTACCGTTCGGCGCTGCGCCGGTGCCGTAGAAGTCGGCCAGATACTGCGACCAGACGAATCCCGGGTTGGTGGTGAACTGACCGGTGACCGGGCGGACGCTGGCTGGCAGCAGCGGACGGAAGAAACCGCTGTCGGTGAGGCTGTCGCCGAAGAACACGGTCTGCGAATACGGGCCGGCGGCGGAAACCGGCATGGCGGCGCCGGCGGTCACCGCGATGACGGCGGCGGCGAGAAGACTGCGGATGGGCCGCTTGGCCCCACGATTGAAAGACATACCCCACTCCCAAAATAATGAAAACTGACGGATTTCCTCGGCGCTTCTGCGATACGGCGCCGGATGGTGGCCGCATGGTTTCACGAAGGCCTTTGTGACTCAAGTGTGACAAGTCCCCCTTGAAGACTGATGGATGCTGGGCAGCTCATCGAGCCCGGGCCACAATCCGCGCATGGACATCCGACTCAACGGCGAGCCGCTCGCCCTCGCCACCCCCTGCACTCTCACCGACCTGCTGGCCGCCCAGGGCCTGACCGAACGCCGGGTCGCGGTGGAGGTGAACGGCCAGATCATTCCCCGTGGGCGCCATGCCGAACATCGGCTGGCGGAGGGCGATGTGGTCGAGATCGTCCACGCCCTCGGTGGGGGCTGACCCGCTCCACGCCTTTGCCCTGCAACCGGCACGGGGAACAGCACATTGCAAGCTATACATCACATACCTTACGCCGTAAGGTATGTCCCATGGCGACCGACTCCACTGACGAACAGATCCTCAAAGGCCTGTTGGACACCCTGGTCCTGCATGCGCTGCAGGCCGGACCGAACTACGGCTTCGGAATCCGCGAGCAGTTGGACCGCCAGTTCGGCACCGACGCCGACATCATCAAGGAAGCCACGCTCTATCCGCTGCTGCACCGGCTGGAGCGCAAGGGGCTGCTCGCCTCGCACCACGAACCTGGCGAACGCGGCAGTCCGCGCAAGTACTACCGGCTGACGCCGGATGGCCGCGTCTTCCTCGAACGACGCATCGCCGAATGGCGCCGGGTCGCTGCCCTGCTGCAGCGCACCGTTCTCGCGCCGCCCTCTTCCGAATCCCCCTGACTCACGGGACACTCCATATGACTAGCTCCTTGTTGCGGCCGCCCTCGCCCCGCTTCCCCGCCGACGTCGCCGCCGGCGACGCCCGCATCGATGACTATCTCATTCGCCTGGACGCCGCGTTGGCCGGCTCGGCGGCGGTGCGACGCCAAACGTTGCTCGAAGCCCGCGACTTCCTGCTCGAAGCCGGGGCCGGCACCAGCGATGCGGCGCTGCGGTCGGCCATCGACGCTTTCGGGCCGGTCGAACAAATCGCCGGCGAACAGCGCCGCGAACGCCGCCGCCTGCTGTTTTCCACCGCTTGGCGCGCCGGTCCAGCCTTTGCGGTGCTGATGCTGGCGATGACATTAATCGACAAAGGCCTCGATGATCTGCACTGGGGCGTTCATGCTGGCGTATTCATCTTCCACACGCTGTTCTTCGGCGGCTGCATGGGCTACTACGTGGCCTACTTGATGCCGAAGTCGATGCCCACAGCAGCCGATGCGAAAGGCCCCGGACGTTTCGCGGTGCGCTATCCGGCTAGCAGTCGCCGGATAAGCGCGGGTGCATTGATGATGATGGGCGCGCTCGAAATGCTGCTCGCGCCGGATTGGCAGGCAGAGGGGCGTTCGCCGATTGGTCTCCTGCGCTCTTGTTCTTTCTGCTGACGATCAATCTGAAGAACGTGCTTGCGGCCGCGACCAGCCTGAAGTTCGGCGCCATGGTGGAGGCTGCAACCGTCACGTTCGAGAGTCTGGGCGGCACCACAATCGTGCGCCGCGACCAAATCGTGTCCGTCGACACGCCCACACTGATCG
>JAYUUH010000117.1:0-5742 GCA_043754745.1 Lysobacter sp. | reverse complement strand
CAGGATCGACGTCGGTCCAGTCGCCGACCATGTAGACGGCGTTGGCGTCGTCGAGGGCTTCGCGGAACCCGTCGCGGGCGAACACCGCTTTCTCGTTGGCCTTACAGGTGACGCACCAGTCGGCGGTCATGTTCACCAGCACCACCCGGTCGGCCTTGCGCAGATCCGTCAGACGTTGTTCGGAGAACGGCACCGCGCGCGAGTCGACCGGCAGTTGTACCTGTGCGGCGTCGGCTGCGGAGAGTTTCGAGATCGCCCAGACCGGCCACAGTGCCGCCAACAGGGCGACGATCGCGGCGATCTGGCCCCAGCGGGTGCCGCGCATGCGCGCATGGGTCCACGCCCAGGCCGCGAACGCCAGCGCCAGCGCGGCCAGCGCCCACCAGCCCACGGCGTCGGCGCCGCGCTGTTTCGCCAGCACCCATACCAGCCAGATCGCGGTGAGGTACATCGGGAACGCGAGCAGCTGTTTGAAGGTTTCCATCCACGCGCCGGGTTTCGGCAGGCGCTGCGCCAGCCCGGGCACAAAGCCGATCAGCAGGAACGGCAACGCCAGCCCCAGGCCGAGGAACGCGAACACCAGCAGCGCGGACGCGGTGGGCGCGGCGAAAGCCCAGCCCAGCGCCGGGGCCATGAATGGCGCGGTGCAGGGCGCCGCGACCACCACCGCGAGCACGCCGGTGAAGAAATCGCCGGCCGCGCCGCTGCGGCTGGCCAGGCGATGACCGACGCCGGTCCAGCGTCCGCCGACGTGCCACACGCCGGACAGGCTCAGGCCGAAACCGAACATCAGCAGACCCAGCGCGGCCACCACGAGCGGTTGCTGCAGTTGGAAGCCCCAGCCCAGCGCTTGGCCCGCCTCGCGCAGCGCCAGCGCCAGCGCGCCGAGCGCGACGAAGCTGACCAGCACGCCCGCGGTGTACCAGAGCGCATGCGCGCGTGCGTGCTGCGGGCTTTCGCCGCTACCTGCGAGGCCCAGCGCCTTCAGCGACAGCACCGGCAACACGCAGGGCATGAGATTGAGGATCAGGCCGCCCAGCAACGCCAGCAGCAGCGCCGAGAACAGGGTTTCGGTCGAACGGGTATCGGTGGGCTCGGGCAAGTCCGCGGCAGTCGCCCCTGCCGGAGTGAGCTGCGCGTCGGCGGCCGCGGTCGTGGCGTCGGACGCAGGCGAAGCGGCAGGGGCGGTCGCTGCCGTATCGCGATCGATCGCAACCGCTGTCTCTGCGACTTCGATCGCCGGCGCCCGGGTCAACTCGCCCTTCGGCAGTGCGATCTTCACGGTGCGCGTCATCGGCGGATAACAGATGCCGTCGTTCTGGCAGCCCTGGAACGTCGCGCGCAGCGTCACCGTCTGCGCGTCGACGCGGGTGCGATTCAACGGCAGCTTCACGTCGACTGGCGAGAAATAAACGATGACGTCGCCGAAATGCGCGTCGCGATGCGACACGCCTTTGGGCCACTGCGGCTTGCCCGGCGCAATGCCGTCGGCATCGAGCTTGAAGGCGCTGCGGTCGCGATACAGGTAATAGCCCGTCGCCGGCGTGAAGCGCAGCAGCAGGGTATTGCCGTCGCCGACGATGGCGTCGAACGCGAAGGCCTGTTCCTCCGGCAGCGGCCCGGCTTTGCTGGTGTTGCCGAACACGCCGCCGAGCACGCTGCCGCTGGATGCCCCGGCACGCGGCGCGAGCGGGTTGAAGTCGCCGCCGTCTGCGCCCAGTGTCGAGGCTTGGGCGGACGGCAGTTTCACCGACAGCGTGCGCGTCTGCGGCGGATAGCAGATGCCGGCGTCGGCGCAGCCCTGATATTTGATCTTCAGCGCAACGGTGGCGCCTGCGCCCGCGATATCCGGCAGGATGGCGAGCAGTTCGTCGCGATAGGTTTCGGTCTTGCCGAAGAATTCGTCCTCGTGCGGTTCGCCTTTCGGCAGCTTGAGCGCGCCGCTGCGCTCACCGGGCGTGACCGTCTGCGCGCTGGTGCGATGCCGGTACAGATAGTAGCCGTCGGCGATCTTCCAGCGGATCCGCACCGTGTCTGCCGCGGTCGCTTCGGCGCTCAGCACATAGGCCTGGTCGACAGGCAACAGATCGGCTTCGTCGATCGCGGCGGCGACGGGCCATGCGACGAAAGGCTGTGCAGCGAAGAGCAGCAGTGACGCCAGGGGAAACGCGAGGCGTCGGGCAAGTGAGGGCATGGGCATCCGTCCGGGCGCGGGTGTCTGCAGGGGCCGCAGCAGGCCAGTGTAGGGCAGAGATGAAGTGGGGCAGGGGGTGAAGCTCGGACAGCCTCCGCAACGATCAGTTCCGGTCGGGCGCGCGGGCCTGTCGCGACCGGCGTCGGATCATTCGCTCCCCAGCGAAGGCCGTTTGGGCCGGGTGCGGCCGAGTCGCTTCGCGGTGAGCTCCTCGACGATCTCGACCAGCGCGATGCGGGTCCGCGGCGAGGCATCGCGGAAGCCCTGGACGAGCCGCAGCTCCAGCATGTCCTCGACCAGGATCGCATCGGCCGCCGACACCGAATCCAGCATGGCGTCCTCGGACAACTGCATCTTGCCGCGACCGGTCGCCAGCCACTCGAACGTGACCCCGGCGACCATCGCCACCGACCGCAGGTGATCGACGCTGGGGTTCTTGCCCTGGGGCGACTCCCAGTGGCTGACCGCGCTTCGTTGCACGCCGATCGCCTCGGCCAATTTCGCCTGCGAGAGCCCCGAATGGCGGCGCGCCAATCGAATTCTGTCCTGAGAGTTCATTTTTCTGTGATTCGCTTCACGGAATAGGGGCGGATTCGAGGATGTCGAAACGCTTCTGTTGAAGATATGCAGAATGCTATCAAAATTCACCTTGCTACCAAGGTTGTCCTTACATTGTCTGCTTTTGGTGGCATGCCACTATTGATAGCATGAGAATCAGTCAGATAGCGCACTTTCCTGAGGTCCGCTCACCGGGATTGGCTGTTTTCTGGATACCCCCCACCTTCACAGCAGCAATCTCATCGGTATTCTCTCTCCAGCCGGTAGGGACGCTGGCTGCAATACGGAGGTTGCAAGGGGGGGAACGCACCTGCACGGGTGACGTCAGGATGATCTTCTCCGGGAGCGCGCACTATATGTGCGCGCTCTTTTTTTGTGCGTCCGAAAAATGTGTGGGCGCCTGTAGACCCGTAGAGCGGCCTTCAGGCCGCTGAAATGCCTGCATCCTGCTCAGCGGCCTGAAGGCCGCTCTACAGGAAGATGTGGTTGTTTCATTCCATCAGTCGTAGACACGGCTCCAGATGTCGCGTCGAGCTCTGCCTGGGCCGCCTGAAGGCCGCTCTACAGGTGCGATTTCAACCCACCCGCAATGCGGCCTGGACCATCAGCGCCACTACGCAGCCTATCCCGGCCATCCAGGTCAGCGAACGCAGCAGGTGCTTGTCGGCGAGGTAAAACACGCCGTGCAGCAGGCGAAAGACGATGAAGGCCACCGCCAGCGTGGCGATCTGCCCGGAGTCGACGCCCGCGGCCTGCGCCATCAGCACCCCGGCCGCGAACGGCGCGAAGGCCTCGAAGGCGTTGAGGTGCGCGGCATTAGCGCGGTGGGTTCGCGGGTTGGTCTGCTTGGCCACCCAGCCGCGCGGGTCGCGGTTGTCGTAACCGCGGACCGCGGATTTGCCGATGCCGATCCAGACGTAGGGCAGAACGGCGGCGATGAGGATGCACCAGTAAGCGATGGTCATGACGGGACGGGTTCCAGGGGAAGGGCCCGCAGGTTAGCCGGTTGCGCCGGCTCGTAGAGCGGCCTTCAGGCCGCTGCATGCATGTATCGCCATCAGCGGCCTGAAGGCCGCTCTACAAGACCTTGATTGCTTACAGCGCGTAGCCGAATTGCTGGCTGAACTGCTCGGCAAACTCGGCGTAATCGAAGCGCTGGTTCTGGGTACCCGGGTGCTCGACCTTCAGTGCGCCCATGAGGTTGCCGATGCGGCCGATGGTCGGCCAGTCGTACCCTTTCTCGATGCCGAAGATCAGGCCGGCGCGGAAGGCGTCGCCGCAGCCGGTGGGGTCGGTGACCCGGCGTTCGTGGGCCGGCGGGATGTCGAAGGTCTTGCCACCGGTGAAGATCCGCGCGCCGCGCGGGCCCTGGGTGGCGACGTAGGCCTTCACCTTGCCGGCGATGGTGTCTTCGCTCCAGCCGGTACGCTCCTGCAGCAGGCTCGACTCGTAGTCGTTGACGGTCACGTAGTCGGCCTGTTCGATGAAGGCGCGCAGTTCCTCGCCGTTGAACAGCGGCATGGCCTGGCCCGGGTCGAAAATGAACGGGATACCGGCCTCGGCGAATTCCTTCGAATTCTGCAGCATGCCGTCGCGGCCGTCGGGGCTGACGATGCCAAAGCTCACGTTCGGCACGTCGCGCACGTGGTTCTCGTACGACCGCATCATCGCGCCGGGGTGAAAGGCGGTGATCTGGTTGTTGTCGTGATCGGTGGTGATGAAGGCCTGGGGCGTGAACAGCTCCGGGATTTCCTTCACCTGGTCCAGCGGAATGCCCATTTCGGCGAACCACTCGCGATACGGACCGAAGTCCTGGCCGACGGTCGCCATCGGGATCGGGTCGCCGCCCAGCAACTTGAGGTTGTAGGCGATATTGCCCGCGCAGCCGCCGAATTCGCGACGCATCCGCGGCACCAGGAACGACACGTTCAGAATGTGGACCTTGTCCGGCAGGATATGGTTCTTGAACTGGTCGGGGAACACCATGATGGTGTCGTAGGCCAAGGAACCGCAGATCAGGGCAGCCATCGTGTGGTGTCTTCTTCCAGGGAAACAGCCCGATAGGGTAGCCGTTGGCCCGCAGCGAGACCAGCATCACTTCCACAGCGGCATCGATCCGGCACGCTCGCGGCGCAGTGCCGGCGGGCCGCCGCAATCCCGCGGTCTTGTTGCGCAAGATGCGCGTTTTTCGTGCGTCATTCCCGCCGTGGAACTTGTTTTTTGCTACCCTAACGGGCTGCTGCAACCGCCCGCGACGCCAAGGAACGGCTTCGCGATGACCCGGCAGTTTTTCTCGGTAGTTTTTCCCGACAGTTTCTGGGCGTCTTCTGCGCCCCTCGGCCCTCCGGCACCCTCCGTAACGCTCCCCCACCGGCACGCTTCCCGATGTTCAAAAAGTTCCGCGGCATGTTTTCCAACGACCTGTCCATCGATCTGGGCACGGCTAACACCCTGATCTTCGTCCGCGGCCAGGGCATCGTCCTGAACGAACCCTCCGTGGTCGCGGTGCGCCACGACCGTGTCGGCGGCGGCAACCGCACGGTGGCGGCGGTCGGCAGCGAAGCCAAGCAGATGCTCGGCCGCACCCCGGGCCACATCACCACGGTGCGTCCGATGAAAGACGGCGTGATCGCCGACTTCACCTACACCGAGGAAATGCTCAAGCATTTCATCCGCAAGGTCCACAAATCGCGATTCCTCAAGCCCAGCCCGCGCGTGCTGGTGTGCGTGCCCTGCGGCTCGACGAATGTCGAACGCCGCGCGATCAAGGAATCGGCCGAGGAGGCCGGCGCGCGCGAGGTGTACCTGATCGAGGAGCCGATGGCCGCCGCGATCGGCGCCGGCCTGCCGGTGACCGAAGCCCGTGGTTCGATGGTCATCGATGTCGGTGGCGGCACCACCGAGATCGCGGTGATCGCGCTCAACGGCATCGTTTACTCGCAGTCGGTGCGCATCGGCGGCGACCGCTTCGACGAGTAGATCATCGCCTA
>JAYUUH010000116.1:0-1957 GCA_043754745.1 Lysobacter sp. | reverse complement strand
TCATCATTACCTTGTCGGTGGATTTGATCCGTTTGGCCTGCAGTTCCGCGGCGATCACGTACGAAGTCATCACCTTGGTGATGCTGGCCGGTTCCAGGCGCAGGTCGATGTTCTCGCCGGCCAGTACCTTGCCGGTGGCGTCGTCCATCACCAGCCAGGCCTTGGCAGTGACCGGCGTGGGCGCATCGGGAATGGCCAGCGGCGGCGGCGCGGATTTCGCTGCCGCAGGTGCGGTGACGGGCGTCTGCGCCAGCACCAGACCC
Source organism: Lysobacter sp. (assembly GCA_043754745.1). Lineage (GTDB taxonomy): Bacteria > Pseudomonadota > Gammaproteobacteria > Xanthomonadales > Xanthomonadaceae > Lysobacter_I. Next base: position 1,694 of record JAYUUH010000116.1, on the reverse strand, counting down.
GTCATCCCCACCGCGCACGCGGTCGCCAACCACACGCGCACCGCCCCCTGCCGCAACGCACCCAACGTCTTCATCGAATCCTGTACTCCGGGAAAAACGGCCGCATGGCCGTCGAAAAACAAACGATAGAAATCACCACAGCCGCTTATCTTGAAGCAAGCGGCGAAAGATTCCGATAAGCGGGGCGCGGTTCCGGCGAATCGCCGCGAACCGCGGTGTCAGCCGCGGTATGGACGCGCGTATCGACGCATCTTCATTCGCGCACGATCTGCGCCGACACGAAGCCCAGATCGGCCGCGCGCGCGGAAAGTTCCTGCACCCGCGACGCCGGCACCGGGCCGATGCGCAGGCGCCAGACCGGCTGGCCGTTCACCGACGCCTCGTCGATCCGCAGCGCGTCGATGCCGCCGGCCTGCAGGGTGTCGCGGGCGCGCTCGGCATTCTCGCGGGCCGTGAACGAGGCCAGTTGCAGCAGCACGTCGCCGGTGTCGGCGCGCGCAACCACCGTGCCGGACGACGGCGATGCCGCCGGTTTCGGAGTGTCGGGCTTGTCGGCTTCGGGCTTGCCGGCTTCGGGCTTGCCGGCGAAACGAATGCCCTGCGCCTGCATCCAGCGCTCGAATTCGTCGGCCGAGACCGAGGTGTCCGCCACCGTCGCCGGCGTCGGTTCGACCGGTGACTGCGCGCGCACGGTGCGCTCGCCCCGGCGTCCGCCGCGGTAGTCGTCCGGAATCAGCGCACGGACTTCGACCTTGGCCGTGCCCTGCTTCGTGAACCCGAGTTTGGTCGCCGCAGCGTAGCTGAGATCGATGACACGGCCGGCGTGGAAGGGGCCGCGATCGTTCACCCGCACCACCACTGATTTGCCGTTGGCGAGATTGGTCACCCGCACATAACTCGGCAGCGGCAGCGATTTGTGCGCCGCGCTGAAGGCGTACATGTCGTACACCTCTTGGTTCGAGGTCAGGCGACCGTGGAATTTCTTGCCGTAGTACGACGCCATGCCTTCCTCGACATAGCCTTCGGCGCTGTCGCGGACCTGATAGCGCTTGCCCAGCACTGCGTAATGACGATTGCCGGCGCGCGAACGCGGCTCGGCCTTCACTTCCGGCTCGGGGATGGCGTCGACATCGACGATCTCCTCCGGCGCGCTGTCCTTGATGTGCGGCGCATACAGGCCGCCGGCGACGTAATCGCCGCGCTTGGACGGGTCTTCCACCGCGGGCGCATACGGCGAGCGCTTCGGTCCGTGCCCGTGGTCGGCGCGACGGGCGTGATCGCTCTCCTCGGCCGATGCGGGCGTGCGATCGGCCTGCGGCGGCGCGGACTTCTTCGGCGCGGTGCCGCAGGCGCTCAGCGCCGACAGCGCGAGCGCAAGCGCGACGACGCGCGGCCCGGCACTCACGGCCGCGCTCCGGCGCGAATCTCCTGCGCGAGTTGATGCACCGCTAGCGCGTACATCGGCGAGCGGTTGTAGCGGGTGATCACGTAATAGTTGCGATAACCCAGCCAATGTTCGCGCCCGGCGGCGCCGTCCAGATTCACCACCGTGGCGCCTTCGATCGCGGCATCGCCGGGCGTGGGCTCGCCGGCCATGGGCCGGTAGCCGCGCGCGGCCAGTGCTTGCATCGGATGCACAGGCTCGAGGTTTTCGGGCACGAACTCGGCCTGCTGCGCGTCGAACTGCGCGCGCG
>JAYUUH010000115.1:0-5751 GCA_043754745.1 Lysobacter sp. | reverse complement strand
CTGGGCACCCTGCCGGACCTCGACGGTATTCCGCTGGCGCTGCTGTTCGACGATCCGGTGATGCGGATGACCTGGCACCGCAGCATCAGCCATTCGCTGTTCGTGCTGCCGTTCGTCGCGACCCTGATCTGGTGGCTGTACAAACGCCGCGGCGGACGGGTGGCGGCGTCGCCGCTGCGCTGGTTCCTCGCGATGCAGGCGGCGCTGATCACCCATCCGGTGCTTGATGCCTTCACGGTCTACGGCACCCAGCTGTGGTGGCCGCTGAAGACGTCGCCGACGATGTGGTCGAGCGTCTTCATCATCGATCCGCTGTACACGCTGTGGCTGCTGATCGCCTGCGCAGTCGCGTGGCGCTCGCGCGAACGCGCCATCGCGCAGCGCGCGCTGGTCGCCGGACTGGTGTTGAGCACCGTGTATCTCGGCTGGTCGCTGGTGGCGAAAGCGCGCGTCGACCGCGCCGCCGACGAAGCGCTGGCCGCGATCGGCCTGCAGGACGCGCCTCGCTTCAGCGTGCCGATGCCGTTCAATACGCTGCTGTGGCGCGTGGTGGCGATGACCCCGGACGGGTATGTCGAAGGCGAACGTTCGCTGGTCGCGGATCGAGGCCCGATGCGTTTCGTCGCGTGGCCGTCGGATGTCGCCGCGCTGCGTCAAGTAGCGGACTACGAAGCGGTGATGCGACTGAACTGGTTCAACCATGGCTTCATGAAAGCGCAGGAACATGGTTCCGGAATCCACGGGCCGCATCTTGTTATATCTGACCTGCGCATGGGCCAGGAGCCGGACTACATCTTCAATTTCATCTTGGCCGAGCGTGTTGGCGATACGTGGCGCGAGATTCCCCCGCAGCAACTCGAATGGCCGTGGGATGCCGCGGGGCGGTTGCGGGAGATGTGGGACAGGATCTGGATGGAACCGTCGCCGTAAGAGGCTTCAATGCCGGACTGGCGGTCGCGAACCGTGGCTTGAGAGTGTTCGCGACCGCCGAGCAGGCGCTCAGGCGCTGATGCCCGGGAGCGGCGGCGGGCCTTCGGCCGGGCGAGCGGCGTTCGCCCGCGTCCAGTTGCTCACGGTTTTGCCGAAGCGGGCGATCATCACCATGTTGAAGAAGTGCATCACGCCCAGGACCAGGATCGAAACGCCGATGCGCGAACCGAGCGCCGGGATGAGTTCGATCTGCTGTGCCGGCCACGTGTTCAGTCGCAGGCAGATGAAACCGATGTTCACGAGGTAGAAGCCGATGACCAGCAGGCGGTTCGTGCTGGCGGCCAATTCGGTGTCCTGCCCGAAACAGCGGGTCAGGAACACTTCGCCCGAGCGCGACAGCACCCGTGCGACCCAGATCGTCATGCCGATCGAAACGGCGAGGTAAATCGCGTAGCTGATGTGGTCGGTGATGGGGTTGTTGAGGGGAAGCATCGCGGTACTCCTGAGTGGGTGAGGTCTGGCACTCATCCTGCGACCCCTGCACTCGCGCCCGCTTCCGGATTGATCATATCGGAGCATGTCGCGGTTTACGTTCTGGTTTTTCCTCGCCCATTCAATGGTTTGGAAATTTCCGAAATGATCATGGCAACGCCGGTGGGCCCGGGCTCCGGGTCTCCGCGCTGCCGGTGCCCGTGCGGTACCGGCTCGGCACGGTACCGGTGACGTCCTTGAAGGCACTGTAGAAACTGGACTGGCTGTTGAACCCGACAGAAAGCCCGACCGACAGCACGCTGGCGCGCGGTTCGTCGATCAGCATCCGCTTGGCGGCCTCGACCCGGTATTGCCGCACCAGCCGGGGAAAGCTCGTGTCGAGCTGGGTGTTGATCAGCTCGGAGAGCTGGTGGCCGCTCAGATCGAGCTGCTCGGCGAGCCGGGAGAGGCTCAGGTCCTGATCGCGGTAGACATGCTCCTGTTCGAACGCCCGGCGAAGCGCCGCCAGCACGCGTTCGATATCCACTTTGCCCAGCGTCGACACGGCGTAGGCCGTCGTGACGGCCTCCTCGGCCTTGCGGGCGAGATCCGGAAACCGCAGCAGCAGATACAGCGCCAGCAGGAATCCCGCCGAGATCAACGCGGCGTAGGCGGCGGCGAACGTACCCCAGCCGAGGACGGGCGCCGAAAATCCGAGTCCGACCAGCGCCAGGGCCATCAGGCCGAACACGGCGATCGTGCGCAGTTCGATCCGGAAGTGGCGACGCTGGGTACGTACGCGATAGAGCAACATCCCGATGTGCGCGGTGATGGCGACGCCGCCGGCCAACGCCACGACCGGACCGTACCGGGTCGGCAACATGGCGAGCGTCACTGCCGGCAGCAGGGGCAGACACCATTCCAATGGATGCCAACGCGTCTTCGGCGGACGCAACATGCCGAGCAGCAGCCAGTAGAAGCCAGCGCTCTGTGCGGCCAGGACCAGGCCGTACGCGAGTCCGCCCCAGAGCTCTCCCTCGCCGCGCAAAGCAAGGAAATGGATCCATTGGGTATGGGAGAGGCCAGCCAACATGATGCCGCCGCCGACGCGCGAAGCCATCGGCATCGGCAGGTCGTGCGTGTTGGTGGTCATCACCAGAACCAGCAGCACCGAGGCCAACAGCGAGAAGCCGATACCGAATTCGATCAGGAGCGATGGCATGCGTGTCCGGATCGATGGGTCGACCCGCCGGATTGTAGCGTCGCCGATGCGTCGCTTGCGGAATGCATTGTGCCGTCTCCTACGCCGCCGCCGGCAGTTCCGGCGCCACGCCCGCGATCAGCGCATCGAAATAATCGCGGGTGAGCCGACGCTGCGTCTCCGCAGTTTCCGCGCGGTTGACGGCGGCACGGAACCTCGCGCGCTGTTCATCGGAATGTTCCGGCCGATCCTTCGCGTACCAGCCCAGATGCTTGCGCGCGATGCGCACGCCCTGGTGCTCGCCGTAGAACGCGTGCAGGTGATCGAGGTGGCCGAGCAGGATGTCGCGGATCTCGGTCAACGACGGCGGCGGCAAGTGTTCGCCGGTGGCAAGGTAGTGCGCGACCTCGCGGAAGATCCACGGCCGGCCCTGCGCGGCGCGGCCGATCATCACCGCATCGCAGCCGGTGGCGTCGAGCACCGCGCGGGCTTTTTCGGGCGAATCGATGTCGCCGTTGGCGATCACCGGGATGCGAAGCCGGGATTTGATCTCGGCGATGGTGTCGTATTCGGCGGTGCCGGTGTACTGCTGGTCGCGGGTGCGGCCGTGCACGGTGAGCGCGGCGATGCCGGACTGCTCGGCGATCTTCGCGATGACCGGCGCGTTGCGCTGGCCGGCGGCCCAGCCGGTGCGGATCTTGAGCGTCACCGGCACGTCGACCGCGTTCGCCACCGCTGCCAGGATCCGCGCCACCAGCGCCTCGTCGCGCATCAGCGCCGAGCCCGCCCAGGCGTTGCAGACTTTCTTTGCTGGGCAGCCCATGTTGATGTCGATCAGCTGCGCGCCGTGATCGACGTTGTAGCGCGCGGCATCGGCCAGCATCTGCGGATCGGTGCCGGCGATCTGCACGCTGACCGGCGCGGGCTCGCCGTCGTGGTCCATCCGATGCTGCGATTTGCGGGTGTTCCACAGCCGCGGGTCGGAAATCGTCATTTCCGACACCGCCAGGCCCGCCCCGAGCCGTTTGCACAGCTGCCGGAACGGCTTGTCGGTGACCCCGGCCATCGGGGCCAGGATCACGCGCGGTTCGATGCGGTAGGGGCCGATCTGCATCGGCGGATTTTATGCGAGATGACGAAGACGCATGAAAACCCTGTCATCCCGAACCCGGGCTGCATCGCGGTGAGGGATGTGCCTTGCGTTTGCGAAGAGCCGAAAACAGGTCCCTCGCTGCCCTCGGGATGACAACCTCGAGCTTCAACCCGCCTTTTCGACCGTCTCCGCTCCGGGCGCATTCTTGACACGTAAAAGCGTAGCCGTAATGCCGGTCAGTCAAGCTGGCTGGCATTTTTTGCATTCCGCGGGACCCTGTTTTCGTAGAGCGGCCTTCAGGCCGCTGATCGCTCGCGGCAAGCGCTTCAGCGGCCTGAAGGCCGCTCTACGGACCGCCGATATGCCTTCGCTGACCGGCATCAAGCGTAGCCGCGGTTCTCCGCCACGCCGATGCCGGAACCGCCGTCAAGCGGGGAATCGTGCGTCCAACTCCTCGCGGTTGGGCATCGATAGCGCTGCACCGGGGCGCTCGGTGGACAGTGCGGCGTAGCGGTTGGCTTCGCGCAGATGGCTGTTGAATGCAGCGCCCGGGCGCTGCGCCAGCGCCGCCGCCAGCGCGCCGTTGAACGCGTCGCCGGCGCCGGTGGTGTCGACCGGGCTCGCCGGCTCTGCGGCCAGCCGGTACCAGGCGCTGTCGTCGCCGCGGGTGGCGTTGTCGGGATGGGAGACGAAGCAGCCGGCGGCGCCCAGGGTCACCACCACGGTGCCGCCGGGCAGCAGGTCGCGGCACAGCGCGTGCAGGCGCGGGGAATCGAGGCTGGCGATGGCTTCCCCATCGATGCGTTCGCCGAGGTGGCGGGCGAACAGACCGGCGCATTCGGTTTCGTTCGGGGTCAGCACATCGGCCAGGGCCAGCAGCTCGCGCGGCACCGCCACGTTCGCCGGGGCCGGGTTGAGGATCGCGATCCGGCCGGCCGCGCGCGCGAGGCGCAGCGCGGTCGCGACGGTATCCAGCGGCGATTCCATCTGCGCCAGGGTCACGGTCGCTTCTGCGATCGCGGCGGCTTGGGCCTCGATGAATGCGCTGGCGAGTGCCGCGTTGGCGCCGGGGCCGATGACGATGCTGTTGCGGCCTTGGGCATCGACGAAAATGCCGGCGGTGCCGGTGGGCGCATCGCTGCGCTGGTCGCGCAGGTCGATGGCGTCGGCGGTCGCCAGCGCGCGCGCCAGTTGCCCGCCCACGTCGTCGCCCAGCGCGCACACGAATGCGGTGGCGGCGCCGCTGCGCGCGGCGGCGGTGGCCTGGTTGAAGCCCTTGCCGCCGGGGCCGCTCACGTAGTCGCCGCTGTGGGTGGCGCCGGGCTGCGGCAGGGCATCGCTGCGCCAGACGTGATCGACGTTGAACGAACCGACGACGACGACCTGAGGGATGCCGGGAGAAGCGTTGGACATTTCGGTGCGCTCTGAAAAAGACACCTCCAGATCGCTCCGGAGGTGTCGGGGGTGGAACAGGGATGGAATGACGGATGAAGCCGGTGGATCGGGAATTCCGGGTCGCCTGCTCCGCAGGGGCGGGCAGGCATCCGGTCGCGCACAGGGATCAACGCAAATGGATCAGCACACCGGCAATGGTCGCGGTCATCAGGGTGGCGATGGAACCGCCGAGCACCGCGCGCATGCCGAAGCGGGCGAGGTCGCCGCGGCGTTCCGGCGCGAGGCTGCCGATGCCGCCGATCTGGATCGCGATCGATGCGAAATTGGCGAAGCCGCACAGCGCGTAGGTCAGGATCAGCCGCGTGTTCTCGCTGATCGCCCCCGGGCCGGTGCCCACCGGCGTCTGCGACAGCTGCAGATAGGCGATGAACTCGTTCAGCACCACCTTCTGGCCGATCAGGCCGCCGGCGATCACCGCGTCGTTCCACTCGATGCCGATCACCCAGGCGATCGGCGCCAGCACGTAGCCGAGGATCAGGCCGAGATTCAGCCGCACCTTGTGCTGCGCCGCGTCGACGATGCCGTCGTTGAGCATCATGTTGAGGCTCTGGTAGCTGCTGAGGTGCCAGTCGCCGACCCAGCCGATGACGTAGTTGACCAT
>JAYUUH010000114.1:0-1960 GCA_043754745.1 Lysobacter sp. | reverse complement strand
GTTCCAGGTCGGCTTGAGCAGTGCGGCATACCAGGCATCGGGGCCGAACAGGCCGCCGAGCGTCGCCCCCGATCCGACTAGCAACAGAATCCAGCCGACCAGCGCCAAACCGCCGTCACGCGACGGTTCGGTGGGTTCGGCAGGTTCGGGAAGAACGTCGGGAGGGCGGGACTTCATGGCGATCAATTCATGGCGATCGAGGACGCTCGAAATGGAACGGAGGCCGGACAGCGGCGGTCGACCTACGCGACCGCCATGCCGTCGGGACGCGACTACAAACCGAACAGTTTGCGTTTTCGGTAGAGCGTCGAGGCGTCGATGCCCAGCGTGCGCGCGGCGGCGTCCAGACTGTCGCTCGACGCGAGCACGCGTTCGATATGCATCCGTTCCAGCGCATCGAGCGAGATCGCCATGCCCGGCTGCGCGTCGTTGCGCGCGGATGCGCTGAGCGCGAGCAGTTCGGGGCCGATCTCTTCGCTGCGGCCGAGGATCACCGCGCGTTCCATCATGTTCTGCAGCTCGCGGACGTTGCCCGGCCAGGCGTAGGCGCGCAGCTGCGACAGCGCAGCCGCCGAAAGCCGGCGCGCGGGCAGGCCATAGTCGCCGGCATAGCGGCGCACGAAACCGTTGGCCAGATCTTCAAGGTCTTCCGGCCGTTCGCGCAGCGGCGGCACGGTGATGCTGATGACGTTGAGGCGATACAGCAGATCGAGCCGGAACTGGCCGTCCTTCACCATCGCATCGAGATCGCGATTGGTGGCGGCCACGATCCGCGCATCGGCCTTGCGCGTGACCGGGTCGCCGACGCGCTCGTATTCCTTGTCCTGGATGAAGCGCAGCAGCTTCGGCTGCAGCGGCAGCGGGAAGTCGCCGACTTCGTCCAGGAAGATCGTGCCACCATCGGCATGGGTGACGCGACCGACGGTGTTCTGCACCGCACCGGTGAACGAACCCTTGGAATGACCGAACAGTTCGCTCTCCATCAACTCCGGCGACAGCGACGGACAGTTGATGGTGACCAGCGCGCCCGCCGCGCGCGGGCTGGCCTGATGCACGGCCTTGGCGATCACGCCCTTGCCGGTGCCGCTCTCTCCGAGCACCAGCAGGTTCGCGTCGGTACGCGCCACCTGCAGCGCCATGTCGATGGCGGCCTGCATCGCCTTGTTCTTGCTGGTGAGTTCCGGCGTGCCGATCTGGGCTTCGCGTTCGAAGCTGTCGAGTCGGTCGAGGATGCGGCGGGTATCGACCTGGCGCGCGACCGAGATCTTCAACTGGTCGGGAGAACAGGGTTTGACCAGATAGTCGCTCGCGCCCAGCGCGATCGCCTTGACCGCGTCGTCGACGGCGGAATTGCCGGTCACCATGATCACGCGCATCAGCGGCGCCAGTTCGCGCAGGCGCGGAAGCGCTTCGATGCCGGAGTCGTAGCCGATGTTGTGATCGAGCAGACAGACGTGGAACGGGCGGGTCGCGGCCAGACGCAGGCCGTCGGCCAGATTGTCTGCGGTTTCGACGCTGTAACCGCCGCTTTCCAGCGCCAGCGCGAAGTTCTGCAGCATCCGGGTGTCGTCGTCGATCGCCAGGATGTGACCGGCAGGCTTCAGTGCGGGACTCGGCACGGTTCGTGACTCCATCGGGTGCGGGGCGGTGCGTCGGTTGGCGCTGGGTGCTGCACCAGTAAGCGGGGCATCGATCTGGGAAGTTTCCACGATATCGGCGGCGCCGGTCTCCGGCGCTGGCCGTTGCCAGGGACTGCCCAGCGTGGCCATCGGCGATGCGGGTCGAACCTGCGGGGCTTTCTGCGGCGTTCGGCGTTCGAGATTGACGCTCATGCGGGGCTCCAACGTGGGTGTCGCGGCGCTTGGCGCGACGATCAGTACGACAGTCGGTGCAAGAGCTGTGCCACTCCCGGATCCCCAGCGTTGCGGGGGGTGCGGGGTGAAGTGCACAGCGTCGCCAG
>JAYUUH010000113.1:0-5768 GCA_043754745.1 Lysobacter sp. | reverse complement strand
ACCCGCTACCAGGCGCTCGACCACGTCGCGAGCTGGGTCGGCGGACTCGCCGCCTCGCTCGGCAGCGCCGATCGGCCGCGCGACGGAGATGCGGCATGACCGCACGCATGCGCCTCCAGCCCGAGGCCATCGGCATGGGCATGACCTCGCAGCGCGTGCGCGACCGCCTGATCGAGCGCCTGCGCGAGAAAGGCATCGTCGACGAGCACGTCCTCAACGCCGTCCGCACCGTGCCGCGGCATCTGTTCGTCGATGAAGCCCTGGCCGCGCGCGCCTACGAGGACAACGCACTGCCCATCGGCCACGGCCAGACCATTTCGCAGCCGTGGGTGGTCGCGCGGATGACCGAAGCGCTGTTCGAGGACGGCGTCGCGCCGAAGAAAGTGCTGGAGATCGGCACCGGCTCGGGTTACCAGGCCGCGATCCTCGCGGCGTTGGGGTTGGAAGTGCATACCGTGGAACGCATCGGCGACCTGCTGCGCACCGCGCGCAAGCGTTTCCGCACGCTGGGCCTGAACATCCGCAGCAAGCACGACGACGGTCGCATCGGTTGGCCGGAGAACGGCCCGTTCGACGCCATCATCGTCACCGCCGCGGCGCAGGCGCTGGTGGATGCCTTGACCGGACAGCTCGCGGCCGGCGGCACGCTGATCGCCCCGATCGGCGGCAGCGGTGGGCAGTCGCTGGTCAAGCTGCGCAAGGACGCGGACGGCACCATCGAACGCGCCGATCTGGCGCCGGTGGTGTTCGTACCCCTGCTGTCGGGCATGGTGGACTGAGCGCATGGCGCGGACGCCCCCCGTCGACGCGACCTGCCAGGGCGGCTCGCTAGGCGAACAGCTCGCCTGCATCATCGACAGCCTGCCGGCGGACGCCATGACCCTGCAAGAATTGCTGGATGTCTTCAGCGACGAAGGCCTGTTGTTGCTGACGATCCTGTTGACCCTGATCTTCCTGATCCCGGTGTCGATCCCCGGCGTCAGCACCGTGTTCGGTGCGGCGATCCTGCTGGTCGGCATCAGCCGGCTGATCGGCCGGCCGCTGTGGCTGCCGGCGCGGCTGCGCAGCAAGGCGCTGCCCGCCGACAAATTGCGCCCGGGGCTCGCCTCCGGGCTGTTGTGGGTGCGTCGGCTCGAGAAGATCAGTCGTCCGCACCGCGTGCGCGTGCTGGTGGATGGACGTGTCGTGGACATGTTCAACAATCTTGCGTTCATCCTGGCCGCGATCCTGTTGATGGCGCCGTTCGGCCTCGTTCCCTTCAGCAATACGCTGCCGGCCCTGGCGCTGCTGCTGTACGCGATCGGCTTCATCCAGCGCGACGGCGTCGCGGTGCTGCTGGGCCACCTGGCGAACGCCGGCACGATCGTCTACTTCAGTGTGCTGATCGGCGGCGGCGGGCTGGCCGTGCGCGAACTGTTCCAGCGGTTCGGCGGTTGAGGCGCACGCGATGAAGGCGCAGACCATTCGATCCGGCAACGTCCTATCCCCGTGGCGGATGGCCGTGCGGATCTTCGTCGGCCTGTCGATATCGGTGCTGCTGGCCGCCTGCACGAGTACCGCCGTCGTGCGCACGACGCCCCGCGGCAAACCGCCGGCGACGCGTCAGGTCCAGCCGCCGAAACCCGGCGCGACCGCATTGGTCCGCAAGGGCGACACGCTGTATCGCATCGCGACCACGTACGGACTTAGTCCGCTGGATGTGGCGATGTGGAACCGCATCCCGCCGCCGTACACCATTTATCCCGGCCGGCGACTGCGCCTGACCGCGCCCGACGCGCGACGCGCCGATCCGCCGCGATGGAATGATCCGCCGCGACGCAACGATCCGCCGCCGGTGGCGGGCACGTCGGCGAAGCCGCCCGCGACGCGCCCGCCTGCAGGCACGTCTCCGGCCACGACGCCCCCGGTTGCCATGCCGGTCAAGCCGCCCGCGCCGACGGCGAACGCCGCATTCGCGTGGCGCTGGCCTGCAGAAGGCGCCATCGTCGCCCGATTCGCCGCGGGCGACCCGACCCGGCAGGGCGTCGATATCGCCGGCAAGGGCGGCGCCCCGGTGCGCGCCGCCGCCGATGGCGTGGTGGTATATTCCGGCGCCGGCCTGGTCGGTTACGGCGAACTCATCATCGTCAAACACGACGAGCAATGGTTATCGGCCTACGGCCATAATCGCGCACGCCTGGTCAACGAAGGCCAGCGCGTGAAGGCCGGCGACCAGATCGCCGAGATGGGCCGCAGCGGCGCCTCGCGCGACATGCTGCATTTCGAGATCCGTTACAACGGGAAGCCGCAGGATCCGCTGCTGGCGCTGCCGAAGCGCTGAGAATTCACATGTCCTATGGGCGGATTTCCGGCCCGGCGCAGCGCCCCGGGCGCTCATCGGCGCGCAGTTCCGTAGACTGCACGCAGTGCCGATTCACGCACTGAAACGGGAAACCGCAGATCCTGTTGGCGCTGCCGAAGCGCTGAGGTTCCGGTGTTGCGACCGGTGTCCGCCCGCGTCTTCTCAGCCGCCTAGTGGGCGATGATCCCGGTCTTGTCGTTCGTGCTGCGGCTGGTGGCTTGCGATCGCGATACGCGCCTGGCCGATCACGCTGCTACGTCTGCAGCCGCGTCAGCGCTTCTCCGCGGATGCAGGGGCGATGCACAGCGACGTGCCGCGACGGTGATCGCTGCCCCAGGTGCGGAAGCCTGCGGTATCGAGGTGGATCGTGGTCGGCGTGTAGAAGCCGAGCCCCAGATTCAAGGTCTGGCCATGTTCGCGCCAGAATGTGCACAGTTTGTCGACGCTGTCGGCGTTCGACGGGAGATCGAAATCGATCGCCCGGTTCTCCGTGTGCTTGCTGCGGGCGCTGCCGCCGGCGCAGCGGTTGACGTCGGCATCGCGATAGACCGATCGCGCCAGCGTCGGGTCGAGGATGCCAGCGTCCCGCAGCCGCGCCACCACGCGCAGGGTCGGCGTCATGTTCACCCAGAGTATCGACGGCGGCGTCGCGAACTCGTCGCTACGGCACTGACGCCAGCTTCGCGACGTACGCGACAGCGCATCCATCGGCACCACGTCGCCCACGCCCTGTCGACGCAGGTCGTTTGCGTACGCCCGTGCTTCGGCGCGGTGGCCGGCGGCGAGCCAAGCTTCGTATCGCGCGGCGGGAGGGGCCGCCGACCCGAACGCTGGCGTTTCGGCCTTGCAGGCGGCCATCGGCATCAGGAGTGCCACGACAGCGGTTTTCAGCGGGAACGGCACGTGAAAGCGAGGCTCAGTCGTTCAGTACGAAACCGGCGACCACGCGCCGGCTCTCGCTGGCCAGCACGTTGAACGTGCGCGCGGCGGCGGCGTTGGTCATGGTTTCCAGGCCGATGCCGCGCGACAGGCAGGCGGCCATCGTGGCGGCCGGCGGAAAGGTCTGGGCGCCGCCGCAGCCGAGCAGGATCACTTCTGGCTGCAGCGAGAACAACGGTTCCAGGTCGGCGGGCGTCAACGCGGTCACGTCGCGCACCGCCCAGCCTTCGATCAGCGTGTTCGGTGCGAGGACGAAACTCGCAGTCAGCCGGCGGTCGTTGACCAGCGCGGAGGCGCCATCGGCGCCGCGGAGGAAGAATTCGTGGTCGGGGCGATCGAGATGGAGCTGCATCGGCGCTGTCGACGGTCAGGAGTGAGAACGGCAGGGTCAGCGTCGCCGGAATGGGGTCTCAGCCCCGCGGCAGCACGATCTGACGGTGATCCTGGCTGGGACGATAGAGGATGGCGACATTGCCGATCCGCTGCACCAGCGCGGCGCCGCAGCGTTCGGCCAGTCCAGCCACCATCGCGTCGCGGGCGTCGCGGTCCTCGGCGGAGATCTTCACCTTGATCAGCTCGTGGTGTTCGAGGGCGGTCTCTATTTCGGCGACGACCGCATCGGTGAGACCTTTGGCGCCGATCTGCAGCATTGCCTTCAGGCCGTGGGCCTGGCCGCGGAGGAAGCGATTCTGGGCATTGCTGAGCGTGATCGACATGCGGGACGGGGTCTTCGGAAGGCGGGCGGGGACTGGCGCGCAGGGTATCATGGCCCGCAACCGGCCCGATTCCCCGGGTTTTGCCTCCTTCCGCCGTCCGCTTCCGTATTCCCTTCCCATGGCCACCCGCAGCAAGAGCAGCCAACGCTGGCTCAAAGAGCACTTCTCCGACCCCTACGTCAAAAAGGCGCAGGCGGAGGGGCTGCGGTCGCGGGCGGCCTACAAGCTGGAAGAGCTGGTCGAACGCGACCGGCTGCTCAAGCCGGGCATGGTGGTGGTCGATCTGGGCGCCGCCCCCGGCGGGTGGTCGCAGTGGGTCCGCCAATCGATGGGCGACAGCGGCCGCGTGGTGGCGCTGGATATCCTGGAAATGCCCTCGCTCGCAGGTGTGGAATTCATCCACGGCGATTTCCGCGAGGATGAAGTGCTTGCCCAGCTAGAGGCCATGCTGAACGGACAGCCGGTCGACCTTGTGCTGTCCGACATGGCCCCCAATATGAGCGGAGTCGATGCCGTGGATCTGCCCAGGGCCATGTATCTGGCGGAGCTGGCGATGGAATTCGCTGACCGCCATCTACGGCCCGGGGGCGCCTTCCTGATCAAGCTGTTCCAGGGCGTTGGATTCGACGATTACGTACGGGCCTTGCGCAAGCGTTACGCCCGTGTCGTGATCCGCAAACCGGCGGCCTCGCGCAAGCGGTCGACGGAAGTGTATGCCCTCGCCCAAGGCAGGCTCCCGGCTTCGGCCGGGTGACCGCAGGCGATATGGGTAAAGTGTTTCCAAACAAGCGTTCCCTCTCGGGACGATAGCGAAGGATGAAGAACTTGGCCAAGAATCTGCTGCTGTGGGTGATCGTCGCCATCGTGCTGATGGTGGTGTTCAACAGCTTCACCCCACCCGGAATGGGCACGGTCGACAAGGCCCTGACCTACGACCAGTTCGTGCAACAGGTGCAGACCGATCGGGTCAAGAAAGTGGTCATCGACGAAGATGGCATGAACATCCGCGGCGAGCGCAAGGACGGTACCGAGTTCCATACGCTCAGTCCCGGCGATCGCGACATGGTCAACGACCTGATCGAGCACAAGGTCGAGATCGTGCAGACGCCGCCGTCCTCCGGTCGCAATATCTTCCTCAGCCTGTTGTTCAACCTGCTGCCGATCGCGCTGCTCATCGGCGTCTGGCTGTACTTCATGCGCCAGATGCAGCAGGGCGGCAGCAAGGGCGCGATGTCCTTCGGCCGCTCCCGCGCCAAATTACTGAACGAAGACCAGACCAAGGCCACCTTCGCCGACGTCGCCGGGTGCGACGAAGCGAAGGAAGAAGTGGCCGAACTGGTCGAATTCCTGCGCGATCCCGGCAAGTTCCAGAAACTCGGCGGCAAGATTCCGCGCGGCGTGTTGATGGTGGGCCCGCCCGGTACCGGCAAGACCCTGCTCGCCAAGGCCATCGCCGGCGAAGCGCGGGTGCCGTTCTTCAGCATCTCGGGCTCGGATTTCGTCGAAATGTTCGTCGGCGTCGGCGCCAGCCGCGTGCGCGACATGTTCGAACAGGCCAAGAAGCACGCGCCCTGCATCATCTTCATTGACGAAATCGACGCCGTCGGCCGCCATCGCGGCGCCGGCCTGGGCGGCGGTCACGACGAACGCGAACAGACGCTTAACCAGCTGCTGGTCGAGATGGACGGTTTCGAGGGCGGCGAAGGCGTGATTGTGGTCGCCGCCACCAACCGTCCCGATGTGCTCGATCCGGCGCTGCTGCGTCCAGGCCG
>JAYUUH010000112.1:0-5771 GCA_043754745.1 Lysobacter sp. | reverse complement strand
CAGCGTGCCCATGCCGGGGAAGAAGCGGTTGGCGTCGCGACTGCCGACTGCGAGCAGGCCCAGACCAGGCAGCGGCAGCAGCGCGCTGCTGGCCACGTCTTCGGCGCGCAGGCCGTACAGCAGCGCATTCTTCTCCGGCTGCAGGCGGCCGCAGATCGGTTCGCCGTCCTTCAGGCAATCGCGGAACGGCGCGAGCCGGGCGTCGTCTTCGGCGAGCGTCTGCAACCAGTCAGTGTCTTCCAGAGCCGCGACGGGCTTAAACAGCACCATCCGCACCAGATCGCCATTGAAGTCCTCCGCCAGCGTCGCGGCCATGGCGCGCGCGGTGTCGGCGGCGCTGTTCTGTTTCATCAACGCGAGCGTCAGTTGATGGGTGCGCACCGCGAGGCGTTCGTTCTCCTGGGCGTTGCCGAACAGCTCGTGCAGACGCCGGGTCAGCTCGCGATTCTTGTCGCGCAGGATTTCCAGCTGATAACTCGCCAGCGACGCCGCCGAGCCCTGCTCGCGCGGCACCACCAGGGTCAGCGTCAGATCGGGGAACTGCTGCAGGAACGTGGGATGCCGCCGCAGCCACGTCGCGATTTCGTGCGCGCCGAGTTTTTCCTGCGCCTGTCGGTCGAACTTGTCGGTCATTGCCACCATTCCCCTTCGAATACGAATGCGGTCGGGCCGGACATCGAAATCCCGGCGCCGTCGTCCGGCCATGCGATGGTCAACGTCCCGCCGGGCAGTTCCACGGCCACCTCGCGGTCGATCCGTCCGCGGCGCATCAGCACCGCCGCCGCCGCGCAGGCGCCGCTGCCGCAGGCCAGGGTTTCGCCGACGCCGCGCTCGAACACGCGCAGTCGGATGTGATTGCGGGCGACGATTTCGACGAAACCGACGTTCACCGAGTCCGGGAACGCCGCATGCCGCTGCAGCGCCGGCCCGAGCGTGGCCACCGGGGCAACGCGCACGTCGTCCACTTCGATCACCGCATGCGGGTTGCCCATCGACACCGCACCGAAGCGCAGCGGCTGGCCATCGATGTCGATGCAGTATTCATCCTGCGCCAGATCGAAGCCCGCCAGCGGAATGCCGGCCGGCGGCGCGAACCGCGGCACGCCCATCGCGATGCGGTAGTGATGCAGATCCAGCGCGTCCACGACATGGGTGCCGGCAGGGCTGTCGAGTTCGAAATGGCCGGCGAGGCAGCGTTCGGTATCGCGTCCGGCGCTGTCGCGCAGCATCCAGGCGGCGACGCAGCGCGCGCCGTTGCCGCACTGCTGCGACGACGAGCCGTCGGCGTTCCAGATGCGATAGGACGCGGCGGCGGCGGGGCTTCGCGGCGGCTCGATGGTCAGGATCTGGTCGCAGCCGACGCCGATGCGGCGGTCGGCGAGCGCGCGGCAGAGCTCAGGCGTGGGCGGCACGGTGGCGCCGCGCAAGTCGAGCACCACGAAGTCATTGCCGGCGCCGTGCATTTTGGTGAAGCGCAGCAGCACGCGCGACGCGGTGTCCATTTTCAAGGCGCGGGCGTGCCGTCGGCCGGAGGCGGCGGGGCCGCAGCGTCCGCGGCGGGCGGCTGCACCGTCTCGAGCGCGGGTGCGGGCGCTTCGACGGCAGACGCCTCGACAGCGGGCGCTGCGGGCGGGTCGTCGGCCAACACCAGTGGGCCCTTGTTGCCGCAGCCGGACAGGACGAACGGGAGCGCGATCGCGAAAACGGCGGAAACGAAAACGTGGCGTTTGTTCATGCGCGCAGTGTAGCCGCCGTGGCCGTTGGACGGAATGCGGACCGAATGCCGCCCCGTTCAGGGCAATACTTCAGGGCAACGGTTCAGGCGGCCGGTTCAGGGCGCAACCACAGCCAGGTGGCGACCACGGTCATGATCGCGGTGCCGGTGGCGGCCATCCACAGCTTGGGCGCGGTGAGGAACATCACCGCCGCGCAGGCGCTCATCGTCGTAGTCGCCAGCCATTTCGCGCGTCGGCTGACCGCGCCCTGCGACTGCCAGTCGCGGATCATCGGCCCGAAGCGGCGATCCGCGAGCAGCCGCGCGTGCAGTCGCTGCGAGCCGCGCGCGGCAGCATAGGCCGACAGCAGCACGAACGGCACCGTCGGCAATCCGGGCACGACGATGCCGATCGCCCCCAGCGCCAGACTGGCGTAGGCCAACAACCACCACAGCCAGCGCGTACGCCGCGGTGCCTGCTGTGGCGCTGGCTGCAGGGATGGCATATACGGCGACGCCGCCCGCGAACGGGCCGCGAACGGATTTACTCGGCGGCCCTGGGCGCGGCCACGCCCAGCTGGTCGAGCATGAAGGCGTACATCTCGGCCTGCTCGCGGTAGCGGCGGAAGCGTCCCGACTTGCCGCCGTGGCCGGCATCCATGTTCGTGCGGAACACCACCGGAGACGTCGAGGTGTTCAGATCGCGCAGGCGGGCGACGTACTTCGCCGGCTCCCAGTACTGCACCTGCGAATCCCACAGCCCGGTGCCGACGAACATCGCCGGATAGGCCTGCTTCGACAGATTGTCGTAGGGCGAGTACGACAGCATGTAGTCGTAGTACTTTTTCTTTTCTGGATTGCCCCACTCGTCGTATTCGTTGGTGGTCAGCGGGATGGTCGGATCGAGCATGGTGGTGACCACGTCCACGAACGGCACCTGCGACAGGATCGCCCGGTACTTGTGGGGCGCCATGTTCGAGATCGCGCCCATCAGCAGGCCGCCGGCGCTGCCGCCGTAGGCCGCGACGCGGTCTTTCGCGGCGTAGCCCTGGGCGACTAGCGCATCGGTAACGTCGATGAAATCGGTGAAGGTGTTCTTCTTGTTGAACAGCTTGCCGTCGTCGTACCACTTGCGGCCCATTTCCTGGCCGCCGCGGATGTGGGCGATGGCGTAGACCATGCCGCGATCGAGCAGGCTGACGTTGGTGACGCTGAAACCCGGGTCGCTGGAGCTGCCGTAGCTGCCGTAGGCGTACTGCAGCATCGCCGCGGTGCCGTTGCGCTCGAAGCCTTTCCTGTAGACCAGCGACACCGGCACCTTCACGCCGTCGCGGGCCGTAGCCCACACGCGCTCGGTCGCGTACTTCGATGCGTCGTAACCGATCACCGGTTGCTGCTTCAGCGTGCGGCGCTCGCCGGTGACGACGTTGAGTTCGTAGGTGGTCGCGGGGGTGGTCAGCGAGGTGTAGCCGTAGCGTAGCCACGGCGTGTCGGCTTCTGAATTGATCCCAAAGCCCATTGAATACGCCGGTTCGTCCGCCTTCACGTATTCCTCGCCGTCGGCGGCTTTATGATCGGCACGCAGCAGGCGGATGCGTTCGAGGCCTTCGGAGCGTTCGGCGATCGCGGTGAAGCCATCGAACAGCTCGTAGCCGTCGATGAACACATCGTCGCGGTGCGCCACCCATTCCTTCCACTCCCGGCGCGAGGTCGCGCCGCTCGCGGCGGTCATGAGCTTGTAGTTGGCGGCGGACTTGCCGTCGGCGCCCGGCGCATTGGTGTGGATCACCCAGCGACCGCCGAGATGATCGGCGTCGTATTCGACGTCGCGCTCGCGCGGGGCGAGCACGGTGAAGGTCTTCGGATCGGCCGCCGGTGCGCAGCGCATTTCGCTGGAAACCGTGCTTTCCACGGTGATGCAGATGTAGCCGTCGTCGCGGGTGCGGCCCACGCCCATGTAGAAGCTGTCGTCCTTTTCCTCGTAGACCAGTTCGTCGGCGCTGGCCGGCGTGCCCATTACGTGCTTCTTCACGCGCACCGTGAGCAGGGTTTCCGGATCGTTCTCGACGTAGAACAGGGTCCGGTTATCGTCGGCCCAGACCAGATTCGCCGACACACCCTTGATCTCGTCCGGATACAGTTCGCCGCTCTCGAGATTCCTGAACCGCACCGTGTACTGGCGGCGGCCGTTGTCGTCCTCGGCGTAGGCGAGGAGGGTGTTGTCCTGGCTCACGGCCATGTCGCCGACGCTGTAGTAGTTCTTGTCCTTGGCGAGCACGTTCACGTCGAGGATCACCTGCTCGTCCTTGCCTTGGCTGCCGTCGGCCGCGGCCCTGGCGCGCAGATACACCGGATAGTCCTTGCCGGCCTGGAAACGGCTGAAGTACCACCAGCCGCGCTCGCGGTACGGGACCGAGTCGTCGTCCTGCTTGATGCGGCCGACGATCTCGTCGTACAGCGTCTCCTGCAGCGGCTTGAGCGGCGCCATCACCTGGTCGGCATAGGCGTTCTCGGCTTCGAGATAGCCCAGCATCGCCTTGTCCTCGCGCTTGTCGTCGCGCAGCCAGTAGTAATCGTCGCTGCGCGTCGCGCCGTGAGGGGCTTTGACGACATGCGGCTTTTTCGCGGCGTCGGGCGGCGTGGGCAGGTCGGCGGCGAGGACGTTCGGCAGAAGGGTCTGGGTCATGGCGAGGGCAAGCACAACGATTCGGAGGGGCGACATCGAGAGATTCCGCGGAGCCGGAGCGGCGGGAGCTTGGCAGTATCCCAGAAGTCCGAGCCTGCGGGGCCGCCATGGCATGCGGCCATGGCCGCTGTCGCCGACAGGATCGCCGCTGTTATCGTGGTCGCCTGCCGGACGCGCGCGGGTGTCCACGCGCGCCGCGCATGACAGGCATCGATACCGTCGCGCCCACGACGACGACCGCCAACCATCGCTCACCATCGCGGCCCTGCATCGGCCGCACAACGAAAGGCCAGACGCCATGGAAGACTACCCACACTCGTCGTCATCGACGCCGACCGGCCCCACCACCATCAAGGTCAGTCTCGACGAAGCGGTGGTCATCGACCGGCGCAGCAACGCCGAGTTGATGACCGACGGCCTGTCGGGCTGTGTTGCCGTCGCACTGAGGAGCGGCGGCAGGATCGGACTGACCCAGGTCTATAGCGATGCCCTGGGCCGATTCGACGACTACAAGGCGCCGCTCGCGGCGTTCGCGCGCGAGGTCGCGAACGGCGGCGAAATCACCGACGCTTATCTTGTCCACAACAACAACGCGCGCCTGCTCGGGCAACAACACAATCTGCCGGAAATGATCCGCGAGCACCTGGTAGCGGAGAATCTGGTCGGGCGCGGCGCGGTCACGATGCTGCCTGACAACGGCTGCACGATTTCCGACAGTGGGCTGTACTTCAAACACCGCGACAATGCGGCGATCTTCGGACCCGGCGGCCATACCAACAGCGCACTGGAGCGGCTCGACGAGCGCATCGCGGCAACCATCGCGCCCCTGAAGCGCGACGACCTGTTCAAATTCAGCGAGAGCGCGCGCAAATCCGGATATGGAGGCCCGTCGGAGCTGGCTGCTGTGCCGGTCGTGCCCCGAGCCCATTACCCTGCAGCGCGCGATGAACCGGCGATGTCCGTCAAAGCGCCGCCCGACCACACCAAACTGGAACTCGGCGAATCGGTGCGCGTGCAGCTGGCGACGTTCCAAGTCCTCAAGTTCGGCGACATCAGGCCGGCATCGAGGGAAATCACGGCTGCGATCAAGGAACAGGGGCTCACCGAAGCCACGCTGGCGCTCTCGCACGATAAAAAGCACATCAATGTCACCGGCAGCGGCAAATCGGTGGACTTCGATATCGAAGGCGGCAAAGTAAAGCTGGCCGCGCTTTCGGAGCAGGTCGCGTCATCGTCCGGTCCGTCGCTCCCGTCCTCATCGACGTCATCGATGCCATCGACCACGACCGCCGATGCACGACCGAAGACGCTCTACGAACAGGCGACCGAAGCGCTGTCGCCGCACCGCGAATCGCTCCAGCTCGGCGACCC
>JAYUUH010000111.1:0-5778 GCA_043754745.1 Lysobacter sp. | reverse complement strand
ATCCGCGCCATTCCCATCCACTCAACTGCGTTATCGCCGAGGTTCCCCATGAAGGTCTTGTCCTCCCTGAAGTCGGCGAAGGCCCGTCACCGCGACTGCAAAGTCGTCCGCCGCCGTGGCAAGGTCTTCGTGATCTGCAAGTCGAATCCCCGCTTCAAGGCGCGCCAGCGCTGAAACGCTGGAACAGTTGAGAGTTAAGCTCGCAACCGTTTCGATCGACGAGCAAGCTGCGATACATCTATATAGCAGCTGTGCTGCAGACCCGGACAAAGGCCGCCTCGTGCGGCCTTTGTCGCGTCTGGCGTCCTGGTTCCGCGGCGATCCGCCGTGATCGCGTACGCTGTCGCGATGCGCTTACGGATGCGCTTACAATCGGCGACGCGCGTGAGGCACCCCGCCCTTCGCACGCCATCCGTATCCACGATCGAGGAGATCCCCATGCGCCAGCTCCCCACCGCCATCCTCGCCGCCATTCTGTTTGCGGCCGCCGCCCCGCAGGCGTCCGCAGAAACCCTGTTGATCGAACGCGTGAGCGAAGAAGCCGGCATGGCCCTGCCCGCACGCGGCATGCGCATGGCCGATGTCGAACGCAAATACGGCACACCGACCCAGCGCCTCGATCCCCGCGGCGGCCAGAAGCGTCAGTGGCCTTCGATCAACCGCTGGACCTATTCGAACTTCATCGTCTATTTCGAGAAAGACCGGGTGATCGACGCCGTCGCCATCCGCGCCGGCGCGAATGAAGTCGGACCGAAACCGCCGATCCGCTGAACCTATCGCCGAATTCATGACCGTCCAGTATCGTTTTCCCGCGGAGTGGGAACTCCAGTCCGCCGTTCTGATCGCGTGGCCGCATTTCGAGACCGACTGGGGGCCACGCCTGGTCGAAGTCGAGGAAACCTACATCGCCCTCGTCGCCGCCATCGCCGCATTCCAGGATGCGGTGATCTGCGTCGCCGACGACGACCTGCAGATCTACGCCGAAGCCCGACTGCGCTCGGCGCGGGTGGACATGGCCCGCGTGCGCTTCGTCACCGTCGAGTACGACGACACCTGGCTGCGCGATTCGGGCCCGGTGACCCTGCTCGCGAACGGGGATGGCGCATCGCCGCGACTGCTGGATTTCCGCTTCACCGGCTGGGGCGGCAAGTTCGAAGCCAGCCGCGACGACCGTCTGGTCGAGGCGCTGGTCGCGCAGGACGTGTTCGCCGACGTGCAACGTCATGAGATCGACTTCGCGCTGGAAGGCGGCGGCATCGAAACCGACGGCGCCGGCACGCTGCTGACGACCTGGCGGTGCCTGCACGAACGCCACCCGCAGGCATCGCGCGAGGAGCTCACCGCCAAACTCGCCGGCTGGCTCGCCCAGCGCCGGGTGCTGTGGCTGGATCACGGCTATCTGGAAGGCGACGACACCGACGCCCACATCGATACACTCGCCCGCTTCGCGGCTGAAGACGCCATCGTCTATCAGGGCTGCGACGATGTCAGCGACACCCATTACCCCGAGCTGCAGGCGATGGCCGCAGAGCTGTCGGCGCTGCGCACCCGCGATGGCGCGCCTTACCGGCTGTTCGCGCTGCCGTGGCCGAAGCCGGTCTTCGACGACGGCCGCCGCCTCGCGGCGAGCTACGCGAACTTCCTGATCGTCAACGGCGCGGTGCTGATCCCGTCCTACGGCGACGTGGCCGACGCGCGCGCGCAGGAAGTGATGGCCGAAGCTTTCCCGGGCCGCGCTATCGTCCCGGTGCCGTGCCGCCCGCTGATCTGGCAGAACGGCAGTCTGCACTGCATCACGATGCAGTTGCCGGAAGGTGTGTTGGCGTAATCGACTGTCGACGGAGCATCCTTCCGATCGACACGCATTTCCAATGGAATACATCATGAAAACCAAGACCCTGCCCGTTGCGCTGATCCAGGAAACCAACCACGGCGATGCCGGGGCCAATCTGGCGGTCATCGAAACCCGCGTCGGCGAGGCAGCGAAGCGCGGCGCGAAGCTGGTGCTGCTGCAGGAACTGCACAACGGCGCGTATTTCTGCCAGCACGAATCGGTGGACGAATTCGACTTGGCCGAGCCGATCCCCGGCCCCAGCACCGAACGTCTTGCAGCGCTGGCGAAGCGGCATGCCGTGGTGCTGGTGAGTTCGCTGTTCGAGCGACGCGCCGCCGGGCTGTACCACAACACTGCGGTGGTCTTCGACGCCGACGGCAGCATCGCCGGCAAGTACCGCAAGATGCACATCCCGGACGATCCGGGCTTCTACGAGAAGTTCTATTTCACCCTCGGCGACCTCGGCTTCGAACCGATCGACACTTCGGTCGGCCGTCTCGGCGTGCTGGTGTGCTGGGACCAGTGGTATCCGGAGGCCGCGCGGCTGATGGCGCTGGCCGGCGCGGAACTGCTGCTGTATCCGACCGCGATCGGCTGGGATCCGGGCGACGAACAGGCCGAGAAAGACCGCCAGCGCAATGCCTGGATCCTGAGCCACCGCGGCCACGCGGTCGCTAACGGTCTGCCGGTGCTGTCCTGCAATCGGGTCGGCCATGAACCGTCGCCGCTGGATGCCGCCGGCATCGATTTCTGGGGCAACAGCCATATCCTCGGGCCGCAGGGCGAATTCCTGGCCGAAGCCGGCGCCGAATCGACGATCCTGATGGCCGAGGTCGACATGGCCCGCAGCGAACACGTCCGCCGCATCTGGCCGTTCCTGCGCGACCGTCGGATCGATGCCTACGGCGACTTGCTGAAGCGCTATCGCGACTGAAGATTCGGAACCGGTTTTCCGCACGACCGTTCGTCGCTCCGCGCTTGCAAAGAAACGAACGGTCGTTCTATGAAAGCGCCATGACACCCGCCGCCCCCACGTCCAAAGGCGCCGCCACCCGCGACATGATCGTGGAGCGCGCTTACATGATCGCCGCATCGGCCGGACTGGAAGGCCTGTCCATCGGCCCATTGGCGGACACGGTGGGCATGTCGAAAAGTGGCGTCTTCGCCCATTTCGGCTCGCGCGAAGATCTGCAACTGGCGGTGCTGGACATCGCGGCCCTGCGTTTCGGCGAACACACCCTGATCCCGGCGCTCAAGGCCGGTCGCGGCCTGCCCCGGCTGCGGGCGATCTTCACCCATTGGCTCGATTGGCTGCGTCGGGATCGCGGCGGCTGCCTGCTGCTGACCGCGGTCAGCGAGTACGACGACCGCCCAGGTCCACTGCGCGACCGAGTGCTGATGCATCACCAGCGCTGGCGCAGCGAGCTGGTCCGCGCCATCGGGATGGCCATGGCCGTCGGCGAACTGCGCGACGACCTCGACGCCGGGCAGTTCGCGTTCGAAATCAACGCCATCGCGCTGGCGGTGCAGCACGATATGGCGATCACCGAGATCGACACCGCCACCGCGCGCGGCCAGCGCATGTTCGATCGGCTGCTGCAGGGCTATCTGCCCCAACCTCGGCTCCACCCCGACTGATCCCTCCCCCACGGAGATTCACCATGAACTTCGCATTCGCCAAAATTAGCACGATCGTTCGTAATTTATTGAATCTCTACCTCGTCCGCATCGGTTTCTTGATCGGCGGGCGGCTGTTGCCGGACGCCACCTTGCTGCGCGCTGTGAAAATCTTCAGCACACCGTTCCGCTCGAGTCGCGCCCGTGCGACCAGCGCGCCGACCGCGGGCGCACGCGAAGAGCGGCTGACCGTCGACGGGATCGAGATCGCGACCTACCTCTGGGGCGATCCCGGGCAGCAACCGTATGTATTGTTCGCGCATGGCTGGTTCAGCCACGGCACCCGCATCGCAGCGTGGATCGGCCCCTTGCAGGCGGCGGGCTACGCGGTGGTGGCGTTCGATTAGGCCGGGCACGGCAAGAGCGGCGGCCATCGCACCACGCTGCCGGATTTCGCCTGTCACCTGCTCGCGGTGGGTCAGCACTACGGTCCTGCCGCAGCCGTCCTCGGTCACTCGCTCGGTGGCGCCGCCGCCGCGGTGGCGCTGGCGCGCGGACTGGCGGCCGAGCGCGCGATCCTGATCGCTCCCGCTGCCGATCCGCTGGCGGCGATGGAGCGCTTCAGCCGCATGGTCTGGCTGGGCGTCCCCTTCGGGCAGCGGCTGGCGATGTTCTTCGAGCGCGAAACCCGGGTGCCGCTCGACGAGCTGCAGGCGCACCGCAATGCGCCGATGATCGGCCGCCCGGCGCTGATCGTGCACGACGTGGAGGATCGCGAAGTACCGTGGTCGGAGGGCGAACGCTATGCGCGGCTATGGCATGGCGCACGCATGTTGAGCACCCGCGGCTATGGTCACAACCGCATCGCCGAACATCCGCAGGTGATCGCCGATGCACTGCGCTTCCTGCGCAGCGAACCGGTGGGCGCGCGGATCGTGTCCTCGCCGAGTCTTCCGTATGGATTTCGCCTGAGAGGAGTTCGTCGTGATCGATCTCGCGGCGCTGTTGGCCTTGGCCGAGGCCTGCCGGTTCCACATCCCGTTCGAAGGAATCCTTTGCGCCACCGGGTTGTATGCGGTTGCGCTGGGCATGCGCTGGACCTGACAATCCGGCTTGAAGCCGATTGCGGCTCGCCAGGCGCCATTGATGACCGACGACACCGCAGCAGATCTTCCGACCGCGACAGCGCTACCCTCCGCGACGGAGCTTCCCGCCACCATTGCCGACCAACCCCACGCCATCGTCGAACGCGACGGCGTGCGCTACACCCTGCTGGGCACCGCGCATATTTCGAAGACCAGTGTCGATGTGGTGCGGACGGCCATCGCCAGCGGCGACTACGACACCATCGCGGTCGAGCTCGATCCGCAGCGCGCGCAGGCCTTGACCGACCCCGACGCCCTCGCCCGGCTCGACCTGGTGAAAGTGCTGCGCGAAGGCAAGACCGCGGTATTCGCCGCGAATCTCGGGCTGGCCGCTTACCAGCGCCGGCTCGCCGAACAGCTCGACATTGAACCCGGCGCCGAGCTCAAGGCCGCGGTGCTCGACGCGCGCGAACGCGGGCTGTCGCTGCACCTGATCGACCGCGACGTCGGCCTGACCTTCAAGCGCGCGATGCAGCGGCTGGGCTGGTGGGGTCGCGCAAAGGTGTCGGGCGGGCTGATGGCGTCGCTGTTCTTCGACGAGAAGGTGTCGGACGAACAGATCGAAGGCCTGAAGGAAGGCGACATGCTGGAGTCGAGCTTCAGCGAATTCGCCGCCGACAGCCCGGCGCTGTACGAGACCGTCATCGCCGAGCGCGACCAGTACATGGCCGCGCGGCTGCGCGAAATCCCGGCGCAGGGCACGGCACGCGAAGTGCTGGCGGTGGTCGGCGCCGGCCATCTGCAGGGACTCGCGAAGCATCTGGCCGAAGACAACCGCGATCCTGCGGCATTGCGCGCCGAGCTTGAAACGGTCGCGGAGAAATCATCGTTCCCATGGTTCACCCTGCTACTGGCCTTCTTCGTGCTGGGCGGCTTCGTCTGGGGATTCTGGCGCGGCGGTTTCGAAGTCGGCAGCGATCTGGTGCTGCAATGGGTGCTGGTCACCGGCACCCTCGGCGCGATCGGCTGCGCCATCGCCGGCGGCCATCCGCTGAGCATCCTCACCGCCTTCCTCGCCTCGCCGATCACGCCGCTGCATCCGGCGCTCGCTTCGGGCACGCTCAGCGCGCTGGTCGAAGCGTGGGTGCGCAAACCGACCTATGCCGACTTCATGGCCTTGCGCGACGACGTGCAGACCGTCAAGGGCTGGTGGCGCAATCGCGTCGCCCGCACCCTGCTGAA
>JAYUUH010000110.1:0-1968 GCA_043754745.1 Lysobacter sp. | reverse complement strand
CCTTGGAACGGCGGCCGTCAGTCACCACAATACCGGACTACACCGCCGGATGCCGGCCCAGGAGAACCCCATGTCCATCGATATCCGCCATTCGCATTCGCTGACCCACGCCAAAGCGCGCAAGGCGGTGGAAGAAGTGGCCAGGAAGCTCGCCGAGCGCTTCGAGTTCGACTATGGCTGGGAAGGCGACGACATGCGCTTCAGCCGCTCCGGGGTCGACGGCAAGATCTCGCTGCTGCCCAAGGAACTTCAGGTCACCGCGAAACTCGGCTTCCTGATCACGGCGTTCCAGGGTCCGATCGAAAAAGAAATCCGCCGGGTGTTGGACGAACGCTTCACCTGACCGGTCACCCGGGCCTGGCATTGGGCCCGAGGCTTCGACAACGCATCTGCAGCAGACGCACCCGGATGCATGCAGGGCCGGATTCATCGCGCTCAAGCGTGGCTGCCCGCCATTGCGGGGATGATGCAGCTCCTACGACTTTTCCTTCGGCTCAGCGATTGCGCATGCGCGCCCGCTTTGCGTCCGGCTTGCGCGCATCCTCCAGCGGCGCGAACGGTTTGGGATGGCCCTCGAACAGCCGGCGCGAGATTTCGCGCTCGCCGCGCTCGATGTCGGCGATGAAAGCCGCCACATCGTCCAGCTTCGCGTATGCGCCGAAGCCGCGTTCCAGGAACGACTGCAATTCGCCGAAGCCGGCCGCGCGCGCCGGCCCGCGCAGCACGCCGAGCAGCGTCGCGACGCCGCGGCCGCGGAGCGCATGCCCCAAGCCATAGCCGGCGACCGCGATCAGATCGATCTGGTGCGAGCGCAGCCGCTTCAGCCCGAGCTCGCGATAGGCGCGGCCGTACAGCGCATCGTCCAGCGTGGTCCGCCGCGGCGCCAGCCGGTGCAGCGCTTCGGCCATGCGCAGATCCAAGGCATGGCTGAGCACGCCGAGTTCGATCGCATCGGCCAGCGTTTCCAGCAAGGTCTGCGGCAACAGCCGCTGCATTCTCGGCACCACGCGGGCGATGTCGGCATCGCGACGGCTGAAATCGCGATCGCCATAAAGATCGGTCAGGAAGAATTCCGCCGCTGGCCTGCGCTTCGGGTCGTGCATGAAGCCTTCGAAGCTGACCGCGAGGCGCTCGGCCTGCCAGCGCCGCACCTCATGCAGCCAGCGCAGGCCGTTGCGCGGTTCGCGCTCGGGGTCGTGGACTGCATCGTGCCAGGCCAGCCTGCGGGCCAGCAGCACGCTCAAGGTGCGTTTGTCGAGCCGTCGCCGGCCGTGCGTTAGGTCTGGGGTCGCGATCTTCATCGGCGACGATCATCGGCCGCGTATCGTCGTGCGGCAAGCGCCTTCGCATACCGTGCATCCGCCACGACCGGCTTTCCTGTTGTCTATCAAACGCTTGGGTCGACGCACCAGGAACGATTCCGCATCCGACCAAAGTGCAGGCGCCGCGTCTACGGCTTTCGGCTACACTCGAACCGTTCCCCTCCGTAGTGCATGCATGCTCTCATTCCACGCTGCCCGGCGTCCTGTCCAGGCCAAATCCGGCAAGCGCAAACCCGCTTCCAAGACGCCCGCCCATAGCACCGCGCGGATCGGCCTCGCCATCGCTGGCGGCGGTCCGATCGGCGCCATGTACGAACTGGGCGCCCTGCGCGCGCTCGACGATGCGCTGGAGGGCATCGACCTGACCCGCATGGACTGTTACGTCGGCGTCAGCAGCGGCGCATTCCTCGCCGCCGGCCTAGTCAATCGGATGTCCACCGCCGAGATGTGCCGGATCTTCATCACCGGCGACAGCGACGATGTGCATTTCCGGCCCGAAACCTTTCTTCGACCCGCCATCCTGGAATACGCGCGTCGCGCATCGGCCCTGCCGCGGCTGACGATGGAATGGTGGAGCAGCCTGCTGCTCAACCCGCGCGATTCGCGGCTGTCCGACCTGATGCAGCGTTTCGGCGGGCTGGTGCCG
>JAYUUH010000109.1:0-1969 GCA_043754745.1 Lysobacter sp. | reverse complement strand
TTGCGCTGGCCGCGGCCCGGCGGCGACGCGCACGTCGCTGCAGCCGGCCTCGCGCGCGAGCGCGGCCAGGCGCCCGCTGGCCGCCAGCACGCATGCGCCGCGCAGGCGCGAGGCGATGTCGTCCGGCGCGGCGGCCAACACTGCGATCAGGGCCTCGCCGCTGCTGACCGGCAGGAGAAGCGGGCCAGCAAACGCGCGCAGCCGCGCCAGCGACGCAGGAGACAGCGCGATGGCTTCGCGGACATAGACATCGGCGCGATGTACCCGCGCGCCGCGCGCCTGCAGATCCGGGCCGATCCGGTTGCGGCCGCCGGGCGCGGTGATCAGGCCGATGTCGAGGCCGCGCACGTCGCGCAATGCCGGCAATGCCAGCAGGCCCTCGCTGTCCATGCGCGCCGGCGAGGTCACCTCCTCGACATCCATACGCCGGAGTGCAGTGGCGGTGGTGGTGCCGATCGCGTAAAACACTTGGCCGCGTCGCGCCTGCAGCGGCGCCAGCGCGGTTGCGGCGCGGACCGCCGCGGGGCTGGTGACGATCACGGTCCGCGCCGTCAGCGCTTTGCGCAGCGCATCGCGGGTCGCGGTGTCGTCGCGTACCGCGATCCGCCACGGCGATAGCGCGAGCACGCGCAGGCCGTGCGCGGCCGCGGCGCGACGCATCGCGGCGTGATCGTTCGCGGGCCGCAACGAAACCACAATGGGCGCCGTGTAGTATTCGCGCCGCTTGCCGCGGGGTGTCGTTGGACCGGTTTTGCGCATCTTCCCAGCTTGGCCATTCGTATCTGCACCCGCAAGCCAGCCCCGCAAGCCGGCCGTTTCGCCCGAGATACCCCTCGATCTCCCACGAGCGTTGCCGATGACCGAAATATTCCCGTCCACCCGCCCGCCTGCCGTCCCTGCGATGCGACTGTCGCCCCGGCATGCGCTCGAGGCCGAACTGATGGCGATGCCACCGGTGGTGGCGATGGGCCTGCGCATCGTCGAGGCCTCCGGCGAGCGCCTGCGCCTGCATGCGCCGCTGGCCGCCAACGTCAACGACAAGGGCTGCGCCTTCGGCGGCAGTCTGACCTCGCTGATGACGCTCGCCGGCTGGAGCCTGATCACGCTGCGGCTGGCCGAAGCGGGGATCGAAGCCGATGTCTTCGTCGCCGACAGCGAAATCCGCTACCGGGCGCCGCTGTACGCAGACCTTGAAGCCACCGCCGAGTTGGCCGATGACGAGTCCTGGCAGGTCTTTCTCGACACCCTGCGCAGCCGCGGCCGCGCCCGGCTTGGAGTGCTCGCGGCGGTGGCCTTACCTGAAGGCGGTGTGGCTACCGAGTGCCGGTCGCGTTATGCGGCGAAGCTGAGGGGGTAGCATGCCGGCTGCCGCCCAAAGTCCTGGAGCCACGATGCAGACCTTCGTTCCGATCCGCACCCGAGTCCGTACGGTTGCGACGCTGCTGATCGCCCTGCTGCTGGTGTCCTTGGCCGGCGCGGCGGTCGCGGGCAAGAAGAACGGCATTCTCGACAAGAACCAGTACGCCTATTCCGCGGCGATCCGCTGGGGCGATTTCGAGGGCGCCTGGACCATGGTCGATCCGAAGATCCGCAAGGACAAGCCGATGAGCGCGGTCGAGTTCTCGCGCTACGAGCAGATCCAGATCTCCGGCTATCGCGATCTGGCCAGCATGCCCGGCCCCGACGGCAGCCAGATGCGCGAGGTCCAGATCGACGTGATCAACCGCAACACCATGAAGCAGCGCCGGCTCCGTTACACCGAGGTCTGGCGCTACGATCCCCAAGCCAAGAACTGGTGGATCGACAGTCTCCCGGACTTCTGGCAAGGCCAGTAACGAGCCGGTCCCGGTCGCTCGCCGAGGCCAGAGTTTTGCCAGCAGGCCCGCAGCAGGCGACAATTCCGCTGCTGCGCGCGCCTCCCGCGCCATTCGGACCCGTTTCCCGTGAATTTCGAAGAACTGTCGGCCTT
>JAYUUH010000108.1:0-1969 GCA_043754745.1 Lysobacter sp. | reverse complement strand
CTGGTGCCGCTATCGCCTTCGAATGCGCTGACGTCGCTGACCGCGACCAGGGGCACACCGGTGCCGCCGACCGCGAGCGAGAAGTCGTCGATCGACAGGCCGTCGTCGGCGCTGGTGCCGTCGGCGTCGTTCCAGCGCAGGCAGAAGGTCGCGCCGCTGGCGATGTTCAGGCCGTTGATGGTCGCGGCGAGCGTGGTGCGGTTGCCGACGGCGTTGCCGTCCTTCGCGCCGACCGTGGCTGTGTTCGGCGTGAGGAAATCGAGTGCGTTGACATCGACCCATGTGCCGGTGGTCAGCGAGGTCGCGTCGAGGCTGTACTGGAAATCGAGCTGGTCGGCGCGGGCTGCGGTGCCCAGGCGCCATTCTTCGCCGGTATAGCCGACGTCGAAGCTGAGGAGGCTGGCACCGGTCGCATTGCTGAAGCACGCGCCATACGTGGCGATCAGCGTGCTGCTGCGCAAGCTGCCGAAGGCGCGCTCGGTACTGCCGGCGGCGCCGTAGCTGTAAGCGTCGCCGGTGTTGCTGGCGCCGGTATCTACTGCGTATTGTTCGTTGTCGCGCGCGGCGCTGCCGCCGGTTTCGTTCAGCAGCCAGCCGGTGGGCAGGGTGCTGTTGTTGATGCTGCCGGCGGTATTCGACAGTGTGTCGAAATTCTGGCTGTAGGTGCCGCCGGAGACCGGAATGACCTGGGCCAGCGCGGGTGCGCCGATGCTGCAGAGCAGCATGATCGGCAATGCGCGGCGTAAAGATGTGGACACGAGATCGGCCGCGGATGCGCGGCCCATGAATCGAAGCATGGTGTTCCCCCAATCGAATGAGCTACCGCAAGTTGTGCGGATTGATGATTCTGACGGAAATCGTGACCGCCGTGGTTTCAATCCGATGACTGGCTCGCACTATGGTCCTGCGCCAGTACCTGAATGAGGGTTTCCATACGGTCGTACGTTACTCTGTATGGATGAAGATCGATCACAACGAACGCCCGCTCGAAGCGGGCATCCACACCGACCTGTCCGGCCGCTTGACCTACAGCGGCTACCTGCACCTGGACCGCCTGCTGAGCGCCCAGCAGCCGCTGTCGGACCCGCCGCACCACGATGAAATGCTGTTCGTGATCCAGCACCAGGTCGCCGAACTGTGGATGAAGCTGCTATGCCACGAATTGACCGCGGCCGTCGACCATCTGCGCAATGATCGCGTCTGGCAGTTCGGCAAGGTCGCGGCGCGCTGCAAGCGCGTCCAGGAACAGCTCACGTCGATGTGGTCGGTGCTGGAGACGCTGACGCCATCCGAATACATGGAATTTCGCGATGTGCTGGGCCCGTCGTCGGGTTTCCAGTCGCTGCAGTACCGGACCATCGAATTTCTGATGGGCAACAAGAACGCGGCGATGCTGAAAGTGTTCGAGCACGACCCGCCCGCGCAGGCGGGGCTGCGCGCGGTGCTGGAAGCGCCCAGCATTTACGACGAATTCCTGCGCTATCTCGCCCGTTGGGGCCATCCGGTGCCGGCGCAGCATCTCGAACGCGACTGGACACGCGCGCACGTCCACGACCCCGCACTGGTTCCGGTGCTCGAACGCATCTACGAGAACACCGGCAGCTACTGGCGCGAATACGCTTTGTGCGAGGACCTGGTCGATCTCGAAAACCAGTTCCAGATCTGGCGCTTCCGCCATTTGCGCACGGTGATGCGGGTGATCGGTTTCAAGCGCGGGACCGGCGGCTCCAGCGGCGCGGGCTTCCTCCGTCAGGCGCTGGATCTGACGTTCTTCCCGGAGCTGTTTGACGTGCGCTCGGTGGTCGGCGCGGGACGCTGATCGGGGTGGGTCCGCGCAAATGACAGGCACGGGTCGTGGCGTCCGCGAGCCTGCTAGGATTCAGGGTCCTCCACTGTCGTCGACCCCGATCCGATGAGCCAGACCGCCACGCCCCCTCGCAGCCTGCTGACCCGATGTCTCGATGCCGTC
>JAYUUH010000107.1:0-17446 GCA_043754745.1 Lysobacter sp. | reverse complement strand
ACCTTCAGGAAGCCCAGCGTCAGCAACGGGCACGCGGCGAAAATCGACGACAGCGTGCCGAGCACGATGCCGATCATCTGCGCCTCGGCCATGCCCTGCAGCGAACCGCCGCCGTACAGGTACAGCGCGAACACGGTCAGGAAGGCCACGAACGACGTGATCACCGTACGCGACAGAGTCTGGTTGATCGACTTGTTCAGCACTTCCACAGGCGATGCGCGCATGCCGCGGAAATTCTCGCGCACGCGGTCGAACACCACGATGGTGTCGTTGATGGAATACCCCATCACCGATAGCACACCGGCCAAAACCGTCAGATCGAACTCGTGCCCGCTCAGCGCGAACCAGCCGACCACCACGATCACGTCGTGCAGGGTGGTGATGATGGCCGCCACCGCGAACTTCCATTCGAAGCGGAACGAGATGTACATCAGGAAGCCCAGCACCACGAACAACAGTGCGTAGATACCGTTCTCGGCCAGTTCGCGACCGACCTGCGGGGTGATCTCGGCGCTGCGCAGCTTCTTGGCCGGGTTGCCCGGCTCGGACGCGATCACGCGCACGCTCTCGGCGATGCTCGCCGTGGGGTCGTCGCCGGTCTTCTTGACGGACGATTCGTCGCGCAGGCGGACCAGCAGTTCCTTGCCGGTGCCGAAGGCCTGGACCTGGGCGCTGTCGTAGCCCTGCGCTTCGAGGCGCTTGCGCACGCCTTCGACATCGACGGATTTTTCGTAGGCCAGCTCGATGCTGACGCCGCCGGTGAAGTCGAGGGCGAAGTTGAAACCCTTGCCGAACATGGCGCCGATGGCGACGAACATGATGAGCAGGGCGACGATCAGCGAAGCCATGCGCAGGCGCATGAAATCGATGTTGCTGTCGTAGGGGAACACGTTGAAAGGTTTCATGATTCTGCTCCCTTAGATCGCAACGGACTGCAGCTTGCGACGGCGGCCGTAGATCAGCGTGGCGATGCCGCGCGACACGGACACGGCGGTGTAGGCCGAGGTCGCGATGCCGAGCATGGTGGTCACACCGAAGCCCTTGAGCGGCCCGGTGCCGAACGCGAACATGGCCAGACCGGCGAGAAACGCGGTGATGTTCGCATCGAGGATGGTGCCCGACGCGCGGTCGTAGCCTTCGGCGATGGCGGTCTGCGGCGGAAGCCCCGCGCGCAACTCCTCGCGTATGCGTTCGTTGATCAGCACGTTGGCGTCCACCGACATGCCGACCGTGAGCGCGATGCCGGCGAGGCCGGGCAGGCTCATCGTCGCGCCGAACACCGACATCAGCGCGAACACCATCAGCAGATTGAGCAGCAGCGCCAGACAGGTGACGATGCCGAACATGCGGTAGTAGAACAGGAAGAACACCAGCGCGAACACGAACGAGAACCCGACCGCTTTCAGGCCGCGCTCGACGTTCTCCTTGCCAAGGCTGGGGCCGACGGTGCGCTCTTCGACGAAATCCATCGGCGCGGCCAATGCGCCGGCCTTGAGCAGGCGCGACAGGTCGTCGGCTTCCTTGCGCTCCAGGCCGCTGGTCTGGAACTGCTTGCCGAACGGCTCGTTGACGTTGGCGATGGAGATGACCTCTTCCTTCGTCTGGTAGGACTTCACTTCCTTGCCGTCGACGATGCGCACCTGCGGAATGCGCTCGATGAACACCACTGCCATCGGCTTGTTCACGTTTTCGGTGGTGAACTGCAGCATGCGATTGCCGCCGGCCGTGTTCAACGACACCGTCACCGCCGGCTGGCCGTTCTGGTCGACCGACGTGCGGGCATCGATCATGTCTTCGCCGGCGACGATGATCCGCTTGTTGAGCAGCACCGGCATCGGCTTGCCGTCGGTGCCCAGTTCGCGACGCTCGTACAGTCGCGCGCCTGGAGGTACGTTGCCGCTGTCGCGGGCATCGAAGGCGTTGCCTTCGTAAACGCCGCGGTATTCGAGGGTGGCGGTGGCGCCGAGGGTGCGCTTGGCCTTAGCGGTGTCCTGCACGCCCGGCAGTTGCACGACGACGCGGTCGGCGCCCTGGCGCTGGAGGATCGGTTCGGCGACGCCGAGCGCGTTGATGCGGTTGCGCAGGGTGCCGAGATTCTGCTCGATGGCGTTCAAGGTCATCTGCCGGATCATCTCGTCGGAGACCTGGATCTTGATGACGTTGTCCTCCGTCTCGAAGGCGAAGGCGTTGGTCGCGACCAGCGCGCCATTGTCGGCGGCGGCGGCGGAGAGGTTCTTGCGGATCAGGGCCTCCGCTTTCGCGACGTCTGTGCCCGGCGCGAGGCTGATCTGCATGCCTGTTTCGCCGTCGCGGTCGGCGGTGTAGATGATGCCCGCATCGCGCAAGGTGCTGCGGATATCGGACAGATAGGCTTCGAAACGCTTGTCGATCGCGGCCTTCTTGTCCACTTCCATCAGGAAGTGCACGCCGCCCTGCAGATCGAGGCCGAGGGCCATCGGCTTGGCGCCGATCGCGGTCAGCCAATCGGGCACGTTCGAAGCCAGATTCATCGCCACCACGTAGCGGGTGCCCAGGGTTTCGGCGAGTACGTCGGCGGTCCTGCTCTGGGTATCGGCGTCCGCGGTGCGGACCAACAGATTGTCGCCCTGCTTCTCGATCCCCTTGGTCTTCAGACCGGCTTTCGCCAGCGTCTGCGACACCCGCTGCTCGAGCGCGGCGTCGACCGTCGCGCCGCGGCCGGCGGAGATCTGCACGGAAGGATCCTGCGGATAGATGTTGGGCAGCGCGTAGATCGCGCTGAGCAACACCACGACCAGGATGACGACATATTTCCAGCGGGAATATTCGAGCATGACATGCACCGCGTCCGGTCCTGCGACCGGCCGCATTCGAGGTGGATCGGAAGGTCAGGCGAAGCGCATCACAGCGACTTCAGCGTACCCTTTGGCAGAACGTGGCCGATGGCGCCTTTCTGCACGCGCAACAGCACATTGTCGGACACTTCGATGCTGATGAAACTGTCGCCGATGTCGCGGACGGTGCCGGCGATGCCGCCGCTGGTGATGACTTCATCGCCCTTGGAAAGTTTTTCGAGCATCCCGCGATGCTCCTTGGCGCGCTTCATCTGCGGCCGGATCATGATGAAGTACATCACCACCAGCAGCAGGATCGGGAACATCAGGGTCGATATGAGGCTGCCGGTGCCGGGGGCGGCAGGTGCGGCCTGGGCATAGGCGGGGGAAATCAGGAGATCGAACAGATTCATCGATGACGGGTCCGTGGCGCAAAATAGCTGGGGATTATGCCATGCGGGCCGGGCTGCGGGCTTTCAACCCCGCAGCGACCGGCTCCGGGCCGATCGTCCCCTTGTCCTGGCAGGCACCTTTCCCGACCGCTTCCGGCCGCCGAAGTTCAGCCGGGCGCGGTGCCGGCCTCGGCACGCGCAGCGTAGAACGCCTCGCGGAAGTCAGCGAAGCGGCCGGCTTCGATGGCGGTGCGGATGTCGGCCATCAACTTCTGGTAATACCAGAGGTTGTGCAGGGTGCCCAGCATCGGCGCGAGCATTTCGTTGCAACGGTCGAGGTGGCGCAGATAGGCGCGGGTATAGCCGTTGCTGCAGGCATGGCAGCCGCAGCCCTCCTCGATCGGCCGCAGATCGCGCTCGTAGCGGCTGTTGCGGATGCGCACCGTACCGAAGCTGGTGAAGTAATGCCCGTTCCGCGCGTTCCGGGTCGGCATCACGCAGTCGAACATGTCGATGCCGCGGGCCACCGATTCGACCAGATCCTCCGGTCGCCCCACGCCCATCAGGTAGCGCGGACGGTCGCTCGGCAACTGCGGGCAGGTGTGTTCGAGCATCGCGTTGCGCTCGGCCTCCGGCTCGCCCACGGCGAGGCCACCGACCGCATAACCGTCGAAACCGATCTGCTTCAACGCCTCGGTCGAACGGGTGCGCAGCTCGTGGTGCACGCCGCCCTGGACGATGCCGAACAGCGCCGCGTCGTTGCCGTCGTGGGCCTTGCGCGAACGTTCGGCCCAGCGGAGCGAGAGTTCCATCGACTTGCGCGCCACGTCTTCGGTCGCGGGATACGGGGTGCATTCGTCGAAGATCATCACGATGTCCGAATCCAAGACCTTCTGGATGCGCATGCTCTCCTCGGGGCCGAGGAAGACCTTGCGGCCGTCGGTGGGCGCGGCGAAGTTGACGCCGGCCTCGGTGATCTTGCGCTTGTGCGCGAGCGAGAACACCTGGAAACCGCCGGAGTCGGTGAGGATCGGCCCGTTCCAGCGCGTGAACCCGTGCAGGCCGCCGTGATCGGCGATCACGTCCAGGCCCGGACGCAGATAGAGATGGAAGGTGTTGCCGAGGATGATCTCGGCGCCGAGCGCGCGGACCTGGTCCGGCATTACGCCCTTGACCGAGCCGTAGGTGCCCACCGGCATGAACGCCGGGGTTTCGACGGTGCCGCGCGGGAAGGTGAGGCGGCCGCGGCGGGCCATGCCGTCGGTGCCGAGCAGTTCGAAAGACATTCTGGACATCCGACTATTATGACCGACCGGGCTGCCATGCCAGGATCCCACCCGCAGACGTTACGGAGACCTTGCGATGCGCCTCGCCCCTGCCCTGCTTTTCCTGGTACTGCCGGCAGCGACCGACGCCCGCGCCGAGGACACGCCCGCATACGAGATCGCGTGCCGCCGATGGGCGGAGGTGGCGATCCCGCCGCAGGACACCGGCACCGCGACCGTGGGCTGCGACTCCCGGCTGCTGTACTACGGTCGGGATGGCGAAAGATTGAGGCTCGACTACGTCGCCGCGCGCCACTGCGCCTATGCCGAGCGCGCCGCAAGCGGCGACAAGCATTCTCCGTTCGGCGGCAGCGATACGGCATTCGGCGGTAGCGGCATGCTGATGATGATCTATGCCAACGGCCGGGGCGTGGAGCGCAATTTGCCGCTGGCCAGGCGCTTCGCCTGCGAATACGGCGGCGCACCGATGGAAGTCGAAAGCCGATTGCATCACCTCGACGCACTGGCGAAGGGCGCAGGCCAGACACCGTTCGATCTCTGCGACGACGTCACCAGCGGCATGATGATGGGATTCTGTGCCGGAAGGGATGGCGATTTCGCCGCGACAAGGCGCGACAGTCGCTGGACAGCGCTGCAATCGTCGTGGACGCCGACCCAGCGCGAGGCCTTGGCGACGCTGCGTGCCAAGGCGAAAATCCATTTCGATCACGTCTCGCGCGAAGAAACCGACATGAGCGGAACCATGCGCGGTGTGTTCGCCACCGAGGCATTCGAGGCCCTCGACCGCACCCTGCTCGACGACATCGCGCGCTTCGAGGCCGGCGAACGGCCGGCCCAGAAGGCCGCCGATTTCGCCCGCGTCGACAAGGCACTGAACGAGGAGTACCGGAAAACGCTGGCGAAACTGGATGCCGGCAAAGCACACGACGGCTTCGGCAAGTACGGCACGATCGCGCCCGAAGGCGTGCGCACCGCGCAGCGGAGTTGGCTGCGCTATCGCGACGCATGGCTACGCTTCGCCGCAGCGCGCTGGCCGAAGACGCCCGCCGATGCTTGGAAGGCGTGGCTTACGACCGAACGAACCCAGGCGCTGCGGGCGCTGGTTCAGGCGCCCTGACGCTTTCGATCAGTGACGTCCTCGATCCCGGGACGTCTTCAACCAGGACGTTCGAGCTGGAACACATCGCGCGTGCGCACATATGCCGCGCCGCCGAGGCGCCCGATCAGATCGAGCTTCGCCGGATCGACGTGGCGCGCATCGGCCAATGCCGCATCGTCGATGTGCGCGAACAGCACCTCGGCGAAGACCAGATGGTGCGTGGGTGCGTGGGCTGGATACGGCTGGATGCCGGCAAGCGTGCATTCGAAGGCGACCGCGCTGTCGGCCACCCGCGGCGGCGTGACGCGTTCGGACGCCGCCGATGCCACGCCGCAGCGTTCGAATTCGCTCACGCCGTGCGGGAATGCAGCGGCGGTGGCGTTCATCATCTCCGCCTGTGCGGCGGACACGAGCTGGATGACCAGTTCGCCGCGCTCGCGCAGATTGCGCAGGGTGTCCTTCTCGCCGCCGTCGCGGCGCAGGCCAATGCTGAGCATCAGCGTCGGCGGCGCGTCGCAGACCACCTGGAAAAAGCTGAAGGGCGCGAGATTGTCGATGCCGTCGGCAGCGCGCGTCGACACCCAGGCGATCGGCCGCGGCGTGACCGTGGCGATCAACCAGCGATAGGCCTCGTGCGCCGGCAGCGCGGCGAAATCAAGTTGCATGTTCGATCTGCATGTTCAAGCGGCATGCGCGGACGCGGACGGGTGCGCGTCCGATGGAAACAGCATCATCGCGTCGCCGTAGCTGAAGAAACGGTAGCGCTCGCGTACCGCGTGCGCGTAGGCGGCCAACATCCGGTCCTTGCCGGCGAATGCCGACACCAGCATCAGCAGCGTGCTTTCCGGCAGGTGGAAATTGGTGATCAGCGCATCGACGCTGCGGATGCGATAGCCCGGGAAAATGAAGATCCGGGTTTCCCCCGCGAACGGCTGCAGTTCGCGTTCGCCGGCGTCGTTCCCGCGCATAGCGCTCTCAAGCGCGCGCACCACGGTGGTGCCCACCGCGACCACGCGACCGCCGCGCTCGCGGGTGCGGCGCACCTGCGCGACCAGTTCGGCGCCCACGTTCAACCATTCGCTGTGCATGCGGTGTTCGCGCACGTCATCGGCGCGCATCGGCTGGAACGTACCGGCGCCGACGTGCAGGGTCACGTGCCCGAATTCGACGCCCCGGGTGCGCAGGGCGTCCAGCAGCGGTTCGTCGAAATGCAGGCCGGCGGTGGGCGCGGCGACCGCGCCGATCTCCTTCGCGAACACGGTCTGGTAGCGCTCGTGATCGTCCATCCCCGGCTCGCGGCGGATGTACGGCGGCAATGGCAGCCGGCCGGCGTGCAGCAGCCAGCTTTCCAGCCCTTCGCCGACGTGGAAGCGCAGATGGTAGAACTCGCCTTCGCGGCCCAGCACCTCGGCTTCGCCGCCGGCATCCAGCGCGATCCGGCTGCCCGCCTTCGGCGATTTGCTGGCGCCGACCTGCGCGCGCGCTTCGTCGCCGGGCAGCAGGCGTTCGATCAGGATTTCCACCCGCCCGCCGGTGGCCTTCTGGCCGAACAAGCGCGCCGGAATCACCCGGGTGTCGTTGAAGATCAGCAGGTCGCCGGGCTGCAGCAGCCCGGGCAGGTCGCGCACCGAGCGGTCCTGGAACGTAGCCGCTTCCGGCGGCACCACCAGCAGGCGGCTCGCGGAGCGTTCGGCCAACGGCGCCTGTGCGATCAGGGCTTCGGGCAGTTCGAAATGGAAGTCGGATTTCTTCATCGTGGTGCACGTCCGGGGGCATGCATTGTAGCCGCCCGCCCGCCGCCGCCCACGCTCACACCACGTCCGCGCGCAGCTGCGGGAAGACCTTGCCGACCTTCTCCAGCAGGTAATTGCCGTAGCTGCCGTCGAACGGCGCCAGCACGCTGGCCCCGTCCCAACGTTCGCTGCGGTCCGCGGCCACGCGGTCGGGATCGATCCGGGCGTGCTGCGGCAGCGGCGTGACCCGGGCACTGAAGTCGGGGTCGAAGAACAAAGGAAACGAAAAGCGCTCGCGGCCGCTGGCGTTGCGCACGCGGTGCGGCGTGGAGCGGTAGGTGCCGCCGGTCAGGCGGTCGAGCATGTCGCCGATGTTGCACACCAATGTGCCGGGCAGCGGCGGCGCGTCCAGCCAGCCCTGCGGCGTGCGCACCTGCAGACCGGGCACGTCGTCCTGCAACAGCAGGGTCAGCAGGCCGTAATCGGTATGTTCGCCCACGCCCCAGCCGTCCTCGCCGGGCGCCTGCGGCGGGTAGCGGAACACGCGGAACAGCACCGTCGGGTCGGCGGTGTAGTGGCGCCGGAACCAGTTCTCCTCCAGCCCCAGGCTCAGCGCCACCGCGGCGAGCACCGCCTGCGCGGCGCGGAAGGCCGCGGCCATGTAGTCGAGCACCGCAGCGCGCAATGTCGACGGTTCCGCCGGCCACAGGTTCGCGCCGTGCAACGGCCAGCCGGCCAGCACCCGCGGGTCGTCCGCGGGCAGTTCGGTGCCGAAATACAGGCCTTCCTTCAGGTCGGGCCGGCCGCTGGTGAGTTCGCCGCCCACCGGGAAATAGCCGCGCCACGCACGGCCGCCGAGCGGCATCGCCACGCGCATCTTCTCCGCCGACGGCAGCGCGAAGAACGTGCGGCTGGCCTGCCGCAGCGTCGCCTGCAGCGCGTCGTCGATGCCGTGACCGGCGATATAGAAGAAACCGTGCGCCCGACAGGCCTCGCCGATGCCGGCCGCGACCCGGCCGCGGGCATCCGGATCCGCGTTCGAGAACATCGGGCCGATGTCGACGATGGGCAGCGTTGAGGCAGGCAGCGTCGCGGCGGGCATGGCGATCGCCCTCAGCGCTCGAACTTGGTCGACAGCACGATCGACGAGGTCGTACGCGCCACGCCGTCGATGGCGCCGATCCGGTCGGTCAGGACATCCATATCGCTCACCGCCGCCACCGCGCCGATCGCGACCAGGTCGTAGCCGCCGCTGACCGAATGCAGCGACCGCAGCTCGGGCATGCCGCGCAGCGCGGCGACCACCAGGGTCATCTGCTTGGGCTGCACGGCGATCATGATGTGCGCGCGTACCTGGCCGCGCTCGTATTCGTCGTCGATGCGCACCGTGTAGCCGCTGATTACTCCTTCCCGCTCCAGGCGCTCGATGCGGCTCTGGACCGTGGTCCGCGACAGGCCCAGGCGGCGCGCGATCTCGGCCGTGGACGCGCGGGCATTCTCGCGAAGCAGCGAGAGCAGGTGCTGGTCGGTGTCGGAAAGCTTCATTTGCGCGGCCGATTTCGTCGAATCGACGAAATATCGATGAAATCTGCACAGATCACAACTGTCAATCGACAGGCGGATGGCGATAATGGGCAGCTCGCCGTTTCTGCTGGAGGCCCGACCATGGCTTTGCTCGACATCCTCGCTCCGCTTCGCGCCCATGCCGGCGCCCGCCGCACCCACGGGCTGGACGACACCACCGTGCTGGCATTCGCCGCCGCGCACCCCGATCTGGTCGAAGCCATCGACGCCGCCGGCGCCGAATACGCCGCGATCTGCGAAGAATTCGCCGACCTGCTCGATCTCGACGAAGCCGCCCAGGCGACCGCCGTGCAGGCCGGCTTCGTCAATTTCTATTCGCAGGACACCGTAAACCCGTACGTCGCGCTGGCCGCGCGCGGGCCGTGGGTCGTGACGCTGAAAGGCGCGGTGCTGCACGACTCCGGCGGCTACGGCATGCTCGGCTTCGGTCACGCACCGCAGACAGTCCTCGACGTGATGGCCAAGCCGCAGGCGATGGCCAACATCATGACCCCCAACCTGTCGCAGCTGCGCTTCGAACGCGCGATCCGCAGGGAAATCGGCCACACCCTCAGCGCCTGTCCGTACGACAAGTTCCTGTGCCTGAATTCGGGCTCGGAATCGGTCTCGCTGGCCGGGCGCATCGCCGACGTCAACACTAAGCTGATGACCGATCCGGGCGCGCCGCACGCCGGCCGCCGGGTCAAGCGCATCTCGGTCAAAGGCAGCTTCCATGGCCGCACCGAACTGCCTGCGCTGTATTCCGACTCCTCGCGCAAGACTTACGCCGCGCACCTCGGCAGCTACCAGCACCATGCCAGCCAGGCCATCACCATCGACCCGTACAGCATCGAGCAATTGGAGCAGGCGTTCGCCGATGCCGAGCGCGAGGGCTGGCACATCGAAGCGATGTTCCTGGAGCCGGTGATGGGCGAAGGCGACCCGGGCCGCGCCGTGCCGCGCGCGTTCTACGACGCCGCGCGCCGCCTTACCCGCGAACACGGCACCCTGCTGCTGGTGGATTCGATCCAGGCCGGGCTGCGCGCCCACGCCGTGCTGTCGATCGTCGATTACCCCGGCTTCGAAGGCATCGATCCGCCGGATATGGAAACCTATTCCAAAGCGCTCAACGCCGCGCAGTATCCGCTGTCGGTGCTGGCCGTGAACGAACGCGCCGCCGGCCTGTACCGCAAGGGCATCTACGGCAACACCATGACCACCAACCCGCGCGCGCTGGACGTGGCCTGCACCGTGCTGGGCATGCTCACCCCGGCGCTGCGCGCGAACATCCGCGAACGCGGCAAGGAAGCGCTGGCGAAGCTCGAAGCGCTGAAAGCAGAACTGCCGGGCCTGATCACCAAGGTCCAGGGCACCGGCCTGTTGTTCTCCTGCGAACTGTCGCCGGAGTTCAAGGGCTACGGCACGAATTCCACTGAGGAATGGATGCGCGAACAGGGCATCGGCGTGATCCACGGCGGCGAGAACTCGCTGCGCTTCACCCCGCACTTCGCCATCGGCAGCGACGAACTGGACCTGCTGGTGTCGATGATCAAGCGCGCGCTGCTGGAAGGCCCGCGCCAGCGCCAGGCCGCCGCGGCCTGAGCCCTCGACACGCCATGATGCGAACGAAGAAAGCCGGCACCGCCCGGCTTTCTTTTTGCGCGCGAGAGTCCTGACATCTGCGTCTGGCAGGCCTCGTGCTTGTCCGCCGGCGCGGGCCGCTGACCCGGCTGCAGCCGGTATTGATGACCGCGCTGGTGGCGAGCCTGGGTTTCCTGCCGATGGCATTGAACGTCGTCCGGCGCGGAAGTGCAGCGGCCGCTGGCGACCGTGATCATCGGCGGCATCTTTTCCTCGACCTTGCTGACGCTGCTGCCCGCGCTCTACCGGCGGCTCCATCGCGACGATCGCGACACCGCGGCAGTGTCTTCGGGATCCGGCAATCCTTATTCTTCCACTTTTATCTCGGAGTCGAACTTGCGTTCATCGATCCCAGTGCACGCCCGCATGTTGCTCACAGCGTTTGCCTTGTTGTTGCCGGTTATGGCTTTGGCCCACGGCGTCACCGGCACCGACCAGGCCTTCCTCGAACAGAACACGGGCCGACAGCTCATCCTGTTCGCCTACCTCGGCGCCAAGCACATGGTGACCGGCTACGACCACCTGCTGTTCCTGTTCGGCGTGGTGTTCTTCCTGTATCGCATGCGCGATGTCGGAATCTACGTAACGTTGTTCGCGGTCGGCCACAGCATCACGCTGCTGGCCGGCGTGCTCGGAGGCTGGCACGTCAATGCGTTTCTCATCGACGCGATCATCGGGTTCTCGGTCGTCTACAAGGCGCTGGACAACCTGGGTGCGTTCAAACGCTGGCTTGGGTTCCAGCCCGACACGAAAGCAGCGGTGCTGATCTTCGGCCTGTTCCATGGCATGGGCTTGGCCACCAAGCTGCAGGACTTCTCGCTCTCCAAGGACGGCTTGGTACCCAACATGATCGCCTTCAACGTC
This sequence comes from Lysobacter sp., assembly GCA_043754745.1. GTDB lineage: Bacteria > Pseudomonadota > Gammaproteobacteria > Xanthomonadales > Xanthomonadaceae > Lysobacter_I. The sequence goes on along the minus strand of JAYUUH010000107.1, from coordinate 6,055 downwards.
GGCGTAGAGATCGGCCAGCTGCTGGCACTCGCCGCCATCCTGATCGTCATGGGGTTCTGGCGACGCCGTCCGTCGTTCGCACGGCATGCATTCGCCGCCAACGCCGCGCTGCTGATCGCGGGCTTCGTCCTCATCGGTTACCAGCTCACCGGTTACTTCGTTTCCTGATCCCGACTCCAGATGCCAGAGGTTTCCATGTCCACCACAGCAACTCCGTCCCAACCCACCAGCCGCCAGCTGCTCAAGGCCACCGCTCTAGCGATCGCCGTCGCCGCGGTCCTGCTGGTCACCACGGTGCTGCCCGCCGAGTACGACATCGATCCCACCGGTATTGGCGCCCGGCTGGGACTCAATGCGCTGTACGAGCGCACCGAAGCGGCCGACGTGCCGCCACCGCCGCCGGCGAATTCCGGGCCAATGACCGTCGATAGCGCCGCGGCCAATACCGCCCTCAGTAAGCAAGCGACCGCGGCTTTCGGCGCCAATGCCGGCCAGAGCTTCGATGCCGGGGCTGTGTCGCTCAACGCAACCACCTACCGGCGCGACACCCTCACCGTAACCCTGGCACCAGGCAAGGGCGCCGAGGTCAAGGCGATGCTCAAATCCGGCGATGGCATGGTCTTCCATTGGAAAGCCACCGCCGATGTCGCGTTGGACATGCATGGCGAGCGCACCGGCATCAAGAACGCATGGACCAGTTATGCGGTGGAAACCGCGCAGCGCGAAGGCGCCGGCACGTTCGTCGCCCCCGTCGATGGAAGCCATGGCTGGTACTGGCAGAACCGCGGCACCGAGCCGGTCACCGTCGAAATCCAGGCCTCCGGCTTCCAGGAAAAGCTCTACCAGCCATGAGCCGCTCATCAGCGCTTCGCAATACTGATTCCACCCACTCGGCGGATAACCGCCGTCCAGTTCCACCCGCCCACCGGAGTTGCACCATGACCCTGCGTTCCCTGTTCCTCATCGCCACCCTGACCGCCGGCCTGTCGGCCTTCGCAGCCAATGCGCATGATCCGAGCCTGCACGAGCACGCAGCGCCGGCGCCCACCAAGGTTCCGACCACCTGCGCACAGCTGGCCGACACCAAGAACTACTCGAGTGACGTGACCAAGCCTGAAATCAAGGCCCTCAAAACCCGGTGCGATGCCGAGAAGGCCGCGGCGGAGCGCAAGGCCAAGGCGGCCAAGAAAAACTAAGATCCACGGCGCGGATCGGCCGCCAGGCCGGTCCGCTACCCGGTGCGGCGCACCGGCACGATCCAGCGGAGACACCGATGGCGACATTGTTGTTCAAGGTCCTGATCACTGCGATCCTGGTGGTCGCCATCAGCGAGATCGGCAAGCGCAGCACGCTGGCTGGCGCGTTGCTCGCCTCCATCCCTCTGACATCACTGTTGGCGTTGGTGTGGCTGTATCGCGACACGGGCGATGCCGTGCAGGCCGCGACATTGGCGAGCGGCATCTTCTGGCTGGTGCTGCCTTCGCTGCTGTTCTTCCTGGTGTTTCCCATCGGCGTGAAAGCGGGCTGGGGATTCTGGCCGGCCATGTGCGCTGGCGTGGCCTGCACCGTCGTGGCCTACGGCGGCATGATTGCGGTTGATCGTGGATTCGGACTCAGGCTATTCGGCTGACGGTGGACATCGCTGCCTCGGCGGATCAGACGATTGACGAAATTGCTATGAGTCGTCAGTAGAGATCATTTCTGCGCTAGCTGTTCGACCACGGCAGTCTCTGTTTCATCTCAGCTATTGGCATGAAGGGTTCGTCGATAGAAGAAACATGAATCGCTGCGCGACGACGCGATCGTCGGTTAGGCTTGTGTCCATGAAAACACTAGAAGTCCGCCACCCGCTGGTCCGCCACAAACTCGGGATCCTGCGCGACGCCGCTACCGGCCCGGCGCTGTTCCGGCAGGTGGTCGGGGAAGTCGCCGCCCTGCTCGCCTATGAAGCCACCGCCGATCTGGCGCTGCACGACGCCAGCGTCGGCACCTGGGCCGGGCCGTTGACGGTCGGGCAATGCGATCAGCAGCAGATCACACTGGTGCCGATCCTGCGCGCCGGTCTGGGTTTCCTACCCGGCGTGCAGGTGCTGCTGCCGTCATCGCCGGTGAGCGTGATCGGGCTGCGCCGCGACGAACAGACGCTGCAGCCGCACGCGTATTACGAACGCCTGGTCCACGACATCGCCGGCCGCACCGCGCTGCTGATCGATCCGATGCTGGCCACCGGCGGCAGCGCCATCGCCGCCATCGACATGCTGAAAGCATCGGGCGTGGCGCGGGTGAAAGCGATCTTCCTGGTCGCGGCGCCGGAAGGCCTGCGCGCACTCGAAGCTGCGCATCCGGATACCGAAGTGGTGGTCGCCGCCATCGACGAACGCCTGAACGAGCACGGCTACATCCTGCCCGGCCTGGGCGATGCCGGCGACCGGATTTTCGGCACGCCGGCAGGCTGATCGCAACGCTTACTGTGGGAGCGACGCAAGTCGCGACAGTTGCATGGAATCTTTCGGCGCTTCGTCGCGACTTGCGTCGCTCCCACCGTTGGCGGTGTGGGGTATCGCTACCTGACAAGCGTCAGCCATAAACCCGCAACCGTCATTCCCAGCAGCACGCCCCAGGTCAGCACCGTGCCCCAGAAACGCCCAAACGAATAACCGGCGTGGCGCGAAAGTCCGGCCGCGTGCAGTCCGCGCGCCAGCAGCAGCGTGCCGCCCAACGCCCACAGCCACGCTTCGGCCAGGCCGGATAGTTCCAACAGCGCCAGCGTCAACAGCGCCACCGGCACGTATTCGATGAAATTCGCATGCGCGCGCACCTTGCGCGCGAGCCGCGTGTCGCCGCCATCGCCGATGCCGATTTTCATCGCGCGGCGATGGCCGACCACGCGCATGGCCAAGGCCAGCATCATCAGGATGTGCAGCGACGCGAACAGCAGGGTGATCTTGGGCATGACAGGATTCCTTGGAATGAAAGTCGGAGAGAGGACTCAGGCCGCAACCGATGGTTCCGAAAGCAACTGCAACCGCAGGTCGCCACCATACGCGAGCACCGTGCCCACGCCCGGCAACGCGATGCGGATATCGAATCGATACGCATCGCCGACGATGCGTTTGCCCGCTTCGACGCGCGGACACAGCCAACATGGCAGGCGGCAGCCGTAAAGCCGATAGTCCAGCGGGCGCCAGCGCCAACCGCCATCGACGACATCGACATCGAGCTTCAATTCAATCGGTCCGGCATGTTCGATCCAGTACCCGGACGGCGATTGCCCGTGCGGCTGGAACAGCGAGACGAGTTCGCGCCCATCGTTGAAGCGGCGCGCCCAGTGCAGTCCTTGCGTATCGTGACGGATGCGGACCGTGAGCATGTGCGGACCAGAGCGATCGATCCGCAGACGACGCAGCGCGATTCTGCCGAGCACACCGCCGAGGCCGCGTCCGGTCTCGAATTCGACCGGCCCAGTGAGCGTGCCGCCCTCGCGATGCAGCGCCTGCAACCGCGGATGCAGTGCCGCGAACGCCGCGCCGAACCAGTCCTCGACCACGGACGGGGCGACACTTGCACTTGTGCGGCACGCAATCGCGTCGCCCGCGCTCACGCGGCGAGCGGCCGCGCCTGCAGCGAGGGCATGTCGTGCGCGGTGCCGAATCGACCCTTGTCGTCGCGCACCACCTGCGCCAGCGCGCAACCGGGGTCGTGGGTGAAGAACAGATGCACGTTGCGCGCGAGTTTGTCTTCGAGGAAGGCGCGCTTCTCGTCGATCAGCATTTCCGGGTTGCGGTCGTAGCCCATCGTGATCGGCACGTGCACCCACGGCCGGCCGGGAATGAGATCGGCGCAGAACACCACGCCGCCGTGGGCTTCGCCACCGACCATCTCCGGGCCGACGATCTCGGCCAGCATCAGCCCCGGCGTGTGGCCGTGGCTGTAGTGGAAGCGCACCGCGTCGCCGAGCGCGACCGAGTGCGCGCCGTCGACGAGCTCCAGCCGGCCGCTGGCCTGCAGCAGCGCCGGCAATTCCGGGATGAAGCTGGCGCGATCGCGCGGATGCGGATCACGCGCGCGATCCCAGCATGCCGCGCTGACCACGAAGGTCGCATTCGGAAACAGCAGTTCCGGCGCGCGGCCCGCCTGCCACGGCGCGAGCAGGCCACCGGCATGATCGAAGTGCAGGTGCGACAGAACCACGACATCGATGTCTTCGTGGGAAAACCCCGCGGCCCCGAGCGAATCGAGCAGCATGTGCCGGTCTTCCACCACGCCGTAACGCTCGCGCATCTGCGGGTCGAAGAACGCGCCGATACCGGTTTCGAACAACACCGTCTTGCCGTTGAGCGGGCTGGCGAGCAGCGCGCGGCAGGCCAGCGGCACGCGGTTGAGTTCGTCGGGCGGCAGCCAGCGCGACCACACCGCGCGCGGCGCGTTGCCGAACATCGCGCCGCCGTCGAGTTTCTGCGAATTGCCGAGCAGCGACCAGAGTTTCATGACGTGGACCTCCCGCGTTCGATGACATAGACGTGCTCGATGCACGCCTCGCCCTTGTATTCCGCCTCGGCGGTATCGGCCAGACGCATGCCGAGCCGCTGAAGCAGGTCGATGCAGGCAAGGTTACGCGCATCCGTGGCCGCCACCACGCGCTGCGCGGGCGTATGCGCGAACAACAGCGCGATCAGCGCCTGAGCGGACTCCAGCCCCAGCCCGCTGCGCTGGAATTCCGGATGCAGGGACACGCCGAATTCGGCCAAGCGCCAGTCGGGCGACAGCCAGACGCCGAGATCGCCGACCAGCCGGTCGTCGTCCAGCGTGGCGATGCCGATCTGCGCCCACTCGCCCGGCTCGATGCCGGCGTTCCTGCTGTAGTCGCGCAGCGTCTCGGCGGCTTCGGCTTCCGACATCGGCGCCCAACCTTGGTATCGCGCGACATCGGCATCGCTTCGATAGGCGTGGAAATTGCGGAAGTCGGATGCGCGCAACCTGCGCAGGCGGACGCGTTCGCAGACGTGCGGGAGGCGTTCGAAGAGACTCATCGCTGCATCGATATCCGCATGAGCTTCGAAATGCTCGCGCGCCAAGGACAAGCAGCCCGTATCGGCTGAAACGCAGCATCGGAATATCGACGCATGGGTTCAACGCTCTGCCGGCATCGCCGAAAAATAAAACGTGAACGCGCCAAGATCCGGCTTGGAGGCGGAGACTTGGATTGCCTCGGGTTTTCCGTCCGCACCCAGCCTGCCCTCGCCCTGCGCATCGGGCACTGGCGATGCGGCGTGCAACTTGCTGCGGCGCCAACCCTTGACCGTGATTTTCGCCGGCATGCCCGCCGCGAGCGCTAGTGTAGTGGATGCGTCTTTCGGTATGGCGATGCTGAGCCCGCCCTCGTCGGTCAAACGATCCTGTTCGAAAGCGAAACGCGGTTCGCCGTCCACCTCGACCGCAAAACGCCAGTTCGTGGTGCCGGCAGTTCCGTCGCTGTGCACTGCAATGCGCTCGACTTTCAACAGCACGGACCGCTCGGCCGACACCGCGACAGCTTTTGCGATGACAGGCGTCGCGGGAACCAGCGCCGTCGATTCGGGAGCGGTAATTTGCGGTTTTGCGGGGACCTGCGATGCATTGCCGCGCACGCTGACGTAGGTGGTGGTCAACGCGGCGATAAGCGCTGCGGTTCCGGTCAGGATCGCAGGCACGCTGGCGACGATATGTTTCTTGCCGGCCGGCTCGGTCATGGCGCCCCCGTTTTCTTGTCCAAGGGGGATTCTTGTGGAATCACGATCGCGCGGCCCACCGAATTACGCGGGTCGCTGCCGCCGCGCAGCACGTTGGCGCGCTTGTCCCACTCCACCGTCTGCAGGTTGCCCCAGGTATCGCTGGAACGGCGGCCGTCGGCGGCGTCCTTCGGGGTGGCAACGGTGTGGCCCATCGCGCGCAGCGCGGCGACGACATCCTTGACCGCCTTGGGATCGCGCGGGGCCGGGGTGGCCGTGCCCGTGGCGTCAAACGTCGCCTCGAACAGCGGCTTGCCGGTGCCGAGGTCGGTGAGCTTGAGCGCGTC
>JAYUUH010000106.1:0-5805 GCA_043754745.1 Lysobacter sp. | reverse complement strand
TCAAGCTCTCCGGCTTCAAATCCTTCGTCGATCCGACCACCCTGCACCTGCCCACGAACATGACCGGCGTGGTGGGGCCAAACGGATGCGGCAAGTCGAACATCATCGACGCCATCCGCTGGGTGATGGGCGAAAGCGCGGCCAGCCGCCTGCGCGGCGACTCGCTGACCGACGTGATCTTTTCCGGCAGCTCGGCGCGCAAGCCGGTGTCGCAGGCCACGGTCGAACTGGTCTTCGACAACTCGGACCACACCATCACCGGCGAATATGCCGCGTTCAACGAAATCTCGGTCAAGCGCCAGGTCAGCCGCGACGGCCAGAGCAACTATTACCTCAACGGCACCAAGTGCCGGCGCCGCGACATCACCGACCTGTTCCTCGGCACCGGCCTGGGCCCGCGCAGCTACTCGATCATCGAGCAGGGCATGATCTCGCAGGTCATCGAGGCCAAGCCCGAAGAACTGCGGGTCTATCTGGAGGAAGCCGCCGGCATCTCCAAGTACAAGGAGCGCCGCAAGGAAACCGAGACCCGCATCCGCCACACCCGCGAGAACCTCGACCGCCTCAACGACCTGCGCGAAGAAGTCGGCAAACAGCTGCAGCATCTCGCGCGGCAGGCCAAGCAGGCCGAGCAGTACCAGTCGATCCAGGCCGAGCGCCGGATCAAGGATGCGGAGTGGAAAGCGCTGGAGTTCCGGGTGCTCGACACCCAGTTGCAGGCCCTGCGCGAGGGCCTGTCGCAGGAAGAAACCCGGCTGCAGCAGACCATCGCCGAACAGCGCGAGGCCGAGCGCGAGATCGAAACCGGCCGCGAGCGCCGCGAAGCCGCCGCCGAGGCGCTGAACAAGGCGCAGGCCGCGGGTTACGAAGTCGGCGGCACGCTGGCCCGCGTCGAACAGCAGATCGCCCACCAGCGCGAACTCGGCCAGCGCCTGCAGCGCGCCCGCGACGAAGCGCAGCAGGCGTTGTCCGAAATCGGTCTGCATATCGAAACCGACCAGAGCCGCCTCGACGCGCTGCGCACCGAAATCGCCGACGCCGAACCGCGGCTGGACGCGCTCAAGGACGCCGACGCGGATCGCCAGCAGGCGCTGCAGGACGCCGAATCCAGGCTCGCCGACTGGCAGCAGCGCTGGGACGCGCACAGCCGCGCGCAGAGCGAAGCTGCGCGCGCCGGCGATGTCGAACGCACCAAGGTCGATTATCTCGACCGCCAGTCGCTGGACGCCGAGCGTCGGCGCGAACAGCTCAACAACGAACGCAGCGCGCTGGACCTCAACACATTGGCGGAAGCCTTCGCCGGGCTCGAGCTCCAGCACGAAGAACGCAAGGCCGCGCTCGATGGTCTCGGCGAAGATCTCGAAACGCGCAAACAGAACGTCGTCGGCGTGCAGGATCAGGTGCGCAATGCGCAGGCCGCGCTCGCCGATGTGCGCAAGCAAGCGCAGGCCGCGCGCGGCCGGCTGTCGTCGCTGGAAGCGCTGCAGCATGCGGCGCTGGGCCAGGAACAGGGGGCTGCGGTCGCATGGCTGAAACAGCGCGGTCTGGATTCCGCCGCGCGCGTCGGCGAAGTGCTGAAGGTCGAATCCGGCTGGGAAAACGCGGTCGAAGGCGCGCTCGGTCAACTGATCGAAGGCGTGCTGGTCGAAGCGCCCGAGGCGCTGGTCGACGCGCTGGGCGAACTCGGCGAAGGCCGCATCGCGCTGGTGTCGCCCGACAGCGGCGGCGATGCGTTCGCGCCGACCTCGCTGGCCGCGAAAGTGCAGGGCCCGCTGGCGATCCGGCGGATGCTGTCTAAGCTGCACGTCGCCGAAACTTTGGGCGATGCGCGACAACTGCTCGCCGGGCTCGGCGACGGCGAATCGGTGATCACCCGCCAGGGCGAGCGCGTCGGTGCCGGCTGGGTGCGCGTGGTGCGCTCGGGCGCTGCCAAGCAGGGTGCGCTGCTGCGCGAACGCGAGATCCACGAACTCCGCGCCGGGATCGAAACCCTGCAGCAGCGCGAGGCCGAAACCGACCGCAGCATCGCCAGCCTCCGCGACCAGATGCTCACCGCCGAGCAGCAGCGCGAGGACGCGCAGCGCGCGCTGTATCTCGCGCATCGCAACGTCTCCGAACTCGCCGGGCAGTTGCAGAGCCAGCAGGGTCGTCTGGAATCCGCGCGCAACCGGATCGAGAAGATCGATCTGGACGTCGGACAACTCATCGAAACCATCGACATCAGCGTCGAGCAGGCGCGCGAGGCGCGCTCGCGGCTCGAAGACGCGGTGTCGCGCATGGGCGAACTCGAAGGCACCCGGCAGATGCTGGAAGCCGAGCGTCGCACGTTCGCCGAAGCCCGCGACACCGCGCGTCACAGCGCACGCGAATCGCGCGATGCCGCGCATGCGCTGGCGCTGAATCTCGAATCGCAGCGCGCGCAGGTCGTCGCGCTCGCGCAAGCGCTGGACCGCATGGGCGGCCAGCGCGGCCAGCTCGACGCGCGCCTCGGCGAACTCGCGTCGCAGCTGTCGGACGGCGACGAACCGGTGGTCACGCTGGAACGCGAACGCCAGATCGCACTGGAACAACGTGTGCTCGCCGAGCGTCATCTGGCCGCCGCGCGCGCGGCGCTGGAAGGCGTCGACAGCGAACTCCGCGCTTTCGAGCAGACCCGTCATCAGCGCGACGAACAGGCGCTGGCGCGGCGCGAGGCGATCTCGCAGCGCAGGCTCGACCAGCAGGCGCTGTCGCTCAAGGCCGAACAACTGGCCGAAGCGGTCATCGCCGGCGGTTTCGCGCTGGACGAGGTCATCAATACGCTCGCCGACGACGCCGATCCGCGCGCATGGGAAAAGATCGTCACCGATTTTGACGCCAAGCTGCGGCGGCTGGAACCGGTCAATCTGGCCGCGATCCAGGAACACGCCGAAGCCGCGCAGCGCAAGGACTACCTCGACGCGCAGGATCTGGACCTCACCACTGCGCTGGAAACCCTGGAAGAAGCGATCCGCAAGATCGACCGCGAAACCCGCGGCCGTTTCAAGGACACTTTCGACCGCGTCAACACCGGCGTGCAGGAACTGTATCCGCGCCTGTTCGGCGGCGGTCACGCCTATCTCGAACTCACCGGCGAGGATCTGCTCGACACCGGCGTCGCGATCATGGCCCGTCCGCCGGGCAAGCGCGTGTCCAACATTTCGCTGCTGTCCGGCGGCGAGAAAGCGATGACCGCGGTGGCGCTGGTATTCGCCATCTTCCAGCTGAATCCTGCGCCGTTCTGTCTGCTGGACGAAGTGGATGCGCCGCTGGACGAAGCCAATGTCGGCCGCTTCACCGCGATGGTCAAGGAAATGAGCGAACACGTGCAGTTCCTGTTCGTCACCCACAACAAAGCGACCATGGAAGCCGCGCAGCAGCTCAGCGGTGTAACCATGCGCGAGCCGGGCGTCAGCCGCCTGGTCTCGGTCGATCTGGCCGAGGCCGCGCGCCTCGTCGGCGCGGCCTAATCCAATAAGGAGGTCAATGTAATGTCGGATATCTGGTGGTTGCGCATCGGGATCGTGGTCGCGGGTGTGCTGCTGATGGCGGCGATCTATTTCTTTGGCCGCCCGCGTAAACAGAGTCAGGGCCGCAAGCTTCGCGACGAATCCGCCGAGCGCACGCCGCCGCGGATGGTCGCCGACGCGCGCGGCGACATGCCGGGTCGACACGATGCGGCGTTCGGGCAGGACGGCATGCCTTTCGACGGCCAATCGGCCGAAACCGCACCGCCGCCGTCCGGGCCGGAAGTCGGCAAACGCGATCGCGAGGATTTCGACAAGATCGTCACCCTTTACGTTGCGGCGCGATCGGGTCAGGTGCTGCGCGGCACCGACATCGTGGTCGCGGCCGAAAAAGCCGGCCTGAGCTACGGCTACATGAGCGTTTTCCATCGTTTGATGGACGGCCATGCCGACAGCAGCCCCATCTTCAGCGTCGCCAACATCAAGAAACCGGGCAGCTTCGAGATGAGCGAGATCCAGACCTTGGAAACACCAGCGATCGCCTTCTTCCTGACGTTGCCGGCACCGATCGCTGCGCTGGATGCCTGGGAAAAACTCCTGCCCACCGCGCAGCGCATGGCCGAACTGCTCGACGGCGTGGTGCTGGACGAATCGCGTAATGCCCTCGGCCGCCAGCGCATCGCGCACATCCGCGACGACCTGCGCGCCTACGACCGCCAGCACGAAGCGCCGCCGATCTCCAAGAACACCCGCTGGTAATGCAGCTTCTGTAGAGCGGCCCTCAGGCCGCTGGACCGCAAGAGGCGAGAGCCAGCGGCCTGAAGGCCGCTCTACGAATTAGCGTTATCAAGCATCATGGTTGACGTATCGCAATGACCGACCCCGCCGCCCGCATCGCCGAATTGCGTCGCCAGATCGAAGACGCGAATCATCGCTACCACGTCCTCGACGATCCTTCGATTCCGGACGCCCAATACGATCGGCTGATGCGCGAACTCGAATCGCTGGAAACCGCGCATCCCGAGTTCGCCGACGCTTCATCGCCGAGTCAACGCGTCGGCGACCGGCCGTCGTCGAAATTCGAGGAAGTCGCGCACGCGGTGCCGATGTTGTCGCTCGGCAACGCCTTCGCCGATGAGGAAGTCGCCGAATTCGTACGCCGCATCGAAGAACGTCTCGATCGCAATGCGCTGGTGTTCTCGGCCGAACCCAAGCTCGACGGTCTTGCGATCAGTCTTCGCTATGAACACGGGGTGTTCGTGCGCGGCGCCACGCGCGGCGACGGCGCCACCGGCGAGGACGTCACTGCGAACCTGCGGACGGTCAACGCCATCCCGATGCGCCTGCGCGGCGACGACTGGCCGGAAGTGCTGGAAGTGCGCGGCGAGGTCTACATGCCGCTGGCGGCGTTCAAGGCCTACAACGAGCGCGCGCTGAAGGACGGCGGCAAAGTGCTGGCCAACCCGCGCAACGGCGCTGCGGGTTCGCTGCGCCAACTCGATCCGCGCATCACCGCGCGGCGGCCACTGGCGTTCTACGCCTATGCGGTCGGCGTGGTCGAAGGCTTCGACTTGCCCGCCACCCATTCGGCGACCCTGAAACGGCTGCGCGAGTGGGGGTTCCCGGTCAGCGTTGAGAGCGATGTGGTGGTCGGCACGGAGGGACTGTTGGATTACTATCGGCGCATGGGCGCGAAGCGCGATGCGCTGCCGTTCGACATCGATGGCGTGGTCTACAAGCTCGACGACTACGCCGGCCAGCGCGAAATGGGCTTCGTATCGCGCGCGCCGCGCTGGGCGATCGCGCACAAGTTCCCGGCGCAGGAACAATCAACTGAACTCTTAGACATCGAGATCCAGATCGGCCGTACCGGCGCGGCGACGCCGGTCGCGCGGCTCAAACCGGTGCAGGTCGCGGGCGTGGTGGTGACCAACGCGACCCTGCACAACGCCGACCAGATCGCACGCTTGGACGTACGCATCAGCGACACCGTGATCGTGCGCCGTGCCGGCGACGTGATTCCGGAGATCGTGCGCGTCGTTCCGGAGCACCGCAAACCCGGCGTGCCGGAATGGCGCATGCCCGAAGCGTGTCCTGTCTGCGGTTCGGAGATCGTGCGTGAGGAGGGCGAAGCGGTGTGGCGCTGCTCCGGCGGGCTGGCCTGCGCCGCGCAGCGCAAGGAAGCGATCCGCCACTTCGCGTCGCGGCGCGCGATGGATATTGAAGGGCTTGGGGAGAAGTTCGTCGATCTTTTCGTCGAAACGGAAGTTTTTTCTTCTCCTGCGGATATCTACGGGCTAACGCTGGACGATCTGCTGTT
>JAYUUH010000105.1:0-5811 GCA_043754745.1 Lysobacter sp. | reverse complement strand
TCTGTGCGATGCGCAGGGCCGCGGGCGACACGTTCGCGCCTTGGCCGGACAACGCGCACACGTCCTCGGCCCTTGCATGGAAAGAAGCCATCGCCAGCGCGCAAGCGAGCGGGATCGGGACATTCCAGAGGAGATGTCTCATGCGGCCTCCGGCCTGCGCACGACTGTGGAGCCGGCAGGATCACCCACCGGCGCAGAACGCGGTGTAGTCGATATAGCCCGGAAACGCCCGCCCGGGCGCGCACACGGGGCAGTCGGGGTCTGCCGCCAGACGCGTTTCGCGGAAGCGCATCGACAGCGCGTCGAAGTGCAGCAGACGACCGCTCAACGGCAGGCCGATGCCCAGGATCAACTTGATCGCTTCGGTCGCCTGGATCAGTCCGATCACGCCCGGCAGCACGCCGAGCACGCCGGCCTCGGCGCAGTTGGGCGCGGCGTCCGGCGGCGGCGGCTCCGGAAACAGGCAGCGATAGCAGGGCGCGTGGCCGCGGCGACGGCCGGCATCGAAGACGCTGGCCTGGCCCTCGAAACGATGCACCGCGCCGTAGACCAGGGGTTTGCCGAGTTTCACGCAGGCATCGTTGAGCAGATAGCGCGCCGGGAAATTGTCGGCGCCGTCGACCGCCACATCGACGCCGTCCAGCAGGCGTTCGACGTTCGCGGTGCCCACGCGCTCGACCACCCCCTCCACGTTCGTCCGCGGATTCAGCGCCGACAGCGCCCGCGCGGCGGAGTCGACCTTCGGTGTGCCGATGCCCGCTTCGGTATGCAGGATCTGCCGCTGCAGGTTGCTGCGATCGACCACGTCGTCGTCGGCGATGCGCAGCGTGCCGACACCGGCGGCGGCGAGATAGTACGCAGCGGGAGACCCCAACCCGCCCGCGCCGATCAGCAGGACCCGCGCAGCTTCGAGCCGGCGCTGCCCTTCCACGCCGACCTGAGGCAGGCGCAGATGGCGCGAATAACGTTCGGCGAAGTCGGCGTCGATGGAATCCAGATCGTCCCCGCCCACCGGTTTGACCAGCGGCAGCGATTCGTGGGCCCACCGCGCGGTGCCGCCCGCGACCGAGGCCACGTTCGCAAAACCCTGCGCGGCCAGCGCCTCGGCGGTGCGCAGCGAACGAATGCCACCCTGGCAGATCAACAGCACTTCAACCTCGCGATCCGGCAGATGCGCGGCCGCATCGGCGATCAATGCGTCCATCGCAATGCCGCGCGCGCCCTCGGCCATGCCCAGCGCGCGCTCGTGCGACTCGCGCACGTCGATGAAAACCGCACCGTGCCGCTGGCGGCGCAGGGCATCTTCCGGCGCGATCTCGCGAATGCCCATCAAACCGTGCCTGTCATATTCGCCCGGAGGGAAATCAAGCGTGTTCCGTCGGGTCCGGATGGTCCATGTCCGCCTGTACGATCGACATGTCGCGCGTATTTTTCTGCACGGCGATCGATGCGAACAGGCTCATCATGAAAGCGATCGCATAGAAGCCCTTCTCGGTCGCCGGCATTTCCGCATTCCACAGGCCGACCGACAACAGCAGAATCGAAAGCAGCGTGGAAAACCAGCTCAAGCCGTAATAGATATTCGTGACCGGAATGTCTTCCAGCCTGTCGCGAACTGCCTTTTGCACCGAGACCGCGGAAAACAGCCCGTACATCAGCACGGTGAAGTAATACCCTTTCTCGTTCAGCAGCATCGTCGCGTTCCACAGCGCAACGAGATAAGCGAGCATGCCCACGAGCAGAGCGGTCCAGGATGCGCCGATGAATGCCGCCGAAGGCCGACCGGTGATGCGATTCGTTCTCACGCGAACAACTCCGTTGGATGCGATGTGATCAAAGTGGTCAGGCGACGATTCCGGAATGGCACGCAACCTGGCAGATCCGAGATTAGTTCAGCGAAGCGAAGAATACACAGGCCGCGCCGACGGTATCGAAGTATGAGCCGCAAGGTATCGATCGAAAGGCCGTGGGCGTCGCCATTGTTCAATATCCCAGGACATCGACGATGCTCCCGGCCTCCAACGTCATCTCGCCCTCGCCCAGCACGATCAGTACATCGCTGTCGGCGGCGGCGCGCATGCGGTGCGAGCCGTCGGCGGGATTGGGGTCGACGTGCAGCCGACCTTCGTCGTCGCAGGACAGCTGCCCACGCAGGAATTCGAGGCGGTCGTGGGTCTTGCGCCAATGCGCGCCCAGGCGCGCCCGCAGACGCGGACGCGGTTCGACGCGGCCCTGCAGGCCGTCGAGCAGGGCGCGGCCGAGGGTGAGCCAAGTCGCGAGCACCGACACCGGATTACCGGGCAGGCACAGGAACAGCGCGTCGCCGAGGCGGCCGCCATCGGCGAACAGCACCGGCATGCCGGGCTTCATCCGCACTTTCCAGAAATGCACGTCGCCTTCCGCCTGCAGCAGCGCGGGGATGTGATCCTTTTCGCCCACGGACACGCCGCCGCAGGTGATGACCACATCGAAGGCATGCCCGGCGTGGCGCAGGCCGGCATCGATCGCCGCCGGATTGTCGGTCAGGTTCGGCCACGCCACCGGTTCGCAGCCATCGGCGCGCAGCAGGCCCATCAGCAGTTCGCGATTGCTGTTGTAAGACTCGCCCGGGTGCAGCGGCATGCCGGGTTCGACCAGCTCATCGCCGGTAGTGAAGATCGCGACCGTCGGCCGCCGCGCCACGTCGAGACGATCGACGCCCTGCCCCGCGGCCAACGCGATCCGCGAGGACGTCAAGGTCTGACCAGCGCTGAGCAAAGTATCGCCGATCCGTACGTCTTCGCCGGCGCGACGCACGTGCTGGCCCGGCTTCGGCATTTGCAGTACGCGCACGCGGTTGCCTGCGAGACGCGTGTTCTCCTTGATGACGATGGTGTCGGCGCCCGCGGGCAGCGGCGCACCGGTGGTGATGCGCACGCATTCGCCTGCCCTGACGGTCAGGTCGAGCGTTCGGCCGGCGAACTGCTCGCCTGCGAGCGTCAGCGTTGTTTCGCCTCCGGGAACGAGATCGGCATGACGCACGGCGAAACCGTCCATTGCCGAATTGTCGAAACCCGGCTGCGCCAGCGTTGCCACGAGCGGCTGGGCGAGCACGCGTCCGTGCGCCCTCGCAAGCGCGACACGCTCGGCCGGCAGACGACGGCGCGCGGCGATCTCGTCGAGGATGCGCCGGGCGTCGTGGAAAGCGATGCGGGTAGGAAACGTCATGGCGGTGCGATGTCCGAAGCGAAACCGGCGGCGTCGAGATCGGCCGGTGTGTTGAGGTTACCGAACCGGAAGCCCCGGAACACCACCGCAGGCATCTTCAGCGTCGCCTGCAGCGCGTGCACCGCGCCTGCGCCGGCCGCGAACGCTTCCGCACAAGCACTGCGCAGGGCATCGCGGCGCCACATCGCCACGAGCGGCTGTGCGCCGTCGTCGTCGACCGCATACGCGCCATCGTCGCCACGCATCGTGACGAGCGTGCGCAGGAGACAGTCATTGGTCCCGACCAGATCCACCGGCAGCGTGAACAGCCAAGGGGTTTCGCAAGCGTTCGCCAAGGCGTCGAGGCCGGCGAGCGGCCCGGCGTCGGGGATCCGGTCGGGAACGGCGATCAAACCGTGCGCTGCATAGCGATCCAAACTGCGATTCGCCGACACAAGCATCGCAGCGATTTCAACGGAGAACCGGCGCTGCCAGCGCAGCGCCTGCGGTACGCCGTCGCGTTCAAGCCAGGCCTTGTCGACGCCGCCGAGGCGCGAGGCCTTGCCCCCAGCAAGCAGGCCGAAGGTGATGTCGTTGACGGAGATTGCAGCGTTCACAATGCGGCGTATTCCAGAATCCGCGCCGAAGCGACGATAAAGCCTCTGTAGAGCGGGCTTCAGCCCGCTGCTTTTCATAGGATGCGGCCAAGCTCACCGTTGAGCTTGGCGCGGTCTCTGGCAATGGTGCGCCACAGGCGCACCCTATGGGCATACCCGCAGAAGCAGCAGCGGGCTGAAGCCAGCCCTACTTGTTCTTCTTCACATGCCGCATCAACCGACGGCGCTTGGCCATCTGGCCTTCGGTCAGGACATTCTTCTTGTCCTTGTACGGGTTCTCGCCTTCCTTAAATACGAAGCGCACCGGGGTGCCGACCAGCTTGAAGCGCTTGCGGAAGAAATTCTCCAGATAGCGGCGATAGCTTTCCGGCAGGCTGCGCAGGCGCGAACCGTGGACCACAAAGGTCGGCGGCATGTCGCCGCCCGGGTGCGCGAAACGCATCTTCGACACGTGGCCGCGGATCGCCGGCGGCGGATTGGTTTCGTAGGCGACTTCCATCGCAACGGTGACTTCGGAAGTGCTGAACTGGCGCGTCGCCGAGTGATGGGCGCGATGGATCGCACCGAACAGCTCGCGCAGGCCCGAGCCGTGCTTGGCGCTGATATGCACCGCTTCGGCCCAGCTCACGAAGGTGAGCTTGCGCGACAGCAGGCCGTCGGTCTGCTCGCGCTGGTACTGCGACAGGCCGTCCCACTTGTTCACGGCGACGACCAGCGCACGGCCAGCGTCGAGCACCGCGCCGAGCACGCTGGCGTCCTGATCGGTCACGCCTTCGGTGGCGTCCAACATAATCACCGCGACCTGGCAGTGCTCGATCGCCTGCAGCGTTTTCACGATCGAGAACTTCTCGACCGCTTCCTCCACCCTCGCCTTGCGGCGGATGCCGGCGGTATCGATCAAACGGTATTTCCGACCGTCGCGCTCCAGATCCACCGCGATCGAATCGCGGGTGGTGCCGGGCACTTCGGAGGCGATCATGCGTTCTTCGCCGAGGATGCGGTTTACCAGCGTCGACTTGCCCACGTTCGGGCGGCCGACGAAGGCGATGCGCACGCGCTCGGGATCGTTGTCGAGAATTTCGGCGTCGCCCTCGGTCGGCAGGCGCGCCATCACATCGTCGAGCAGGTGATCGATGCCCTGCCGATGCGCGGACGAGATCGCCATGACATCGGCGATGCCGTAACGCGCGAATTCGGCGAGCGCGGCGCGGGCGTCGATGCCGTCGGTCTTGTTGACCACCAGCACGACCGGGCGCGCGGTCTTGCGCAGCCAGCGCAGGATTTCGTCGTCCAGCGACGACGGGCCTTCGCGGCCATCGACGATGAACAGCACCAGATCGGCTTCCTCGGCCGCGGCGCGCGATTGCCGGGCGGTCGCGCCGGCCAATCCGGCGTTTTCAAGATGCGTGCTTTCGCCGGCGATGCCGCCGGTGTCGACGATCGCGAACGGCCGACCTTCGACCAGACGGCAGACGCCGTAATTGCGGTCGCGGGTGACGCCCGGCTCATCGTGGACCAATGCGTCGCGGGTGCGGGTCAACGCATTGAAGAGCGTCGATTTACCGACATTGGGACGACCTACGAGAGCGACGAGGGGCAGCATGGCATCGGATCTGAAGTTGGGGATGGGCGATCGGGAGTGCGGAATCGACGAAGCGAATCCGGCGCATGAAACGCGCGGCCCCGGGGAGTCGGACTACCCGGGGCCGCAGGAGGTTGTCAGCGCGACGGCTTACTGCAGGCGGTAGGCACTGAGATCGCCGCCAGCGGTCTGCACGATCAGGATGCCGTCAACGACGATCGGCGCGGCGCGCACCGGATCGCGACCCGCGCGGACGCGTGCGCCGAGGTCGCCATTGTCCAGGCGGAGCCAATGCAGATAGCCCTCGAAGTCGCCGACCACGGCGAATTCGCCCTGTACCGCGGCGCCGGAAAGATTGCGACGGGCAAGCCCGGCCTGCTGCCACAGTGAGGAACCACCGGACTTGTCCAGGGCCCAGACCACACC
>JAYUUH010000104.1:0-1980 GCA_043754745.1 Lysobacter sp. | reverse complement strand
GAGTGAAAGCGCTTACTTCCTCTGGCCTCAGAAAATATCGAACGACTCTTCGCTCGGCAGCGCGTCGTCGCTGCCGTAGTCGACATAGGTTTCCATCTTTTCGAGGTCTTCGACCTTCACGTATTCGGTGATGCCGCCGCTGCCGGTGGTTGGCAGCAGTTGGCCGCTGGCGGTGACTGCGACCTTGATCATGCCGTTGGGCGGGTCGTTGGCGGCGATCGGCACATCGGTCAGCGCCACTTTCATGTATTCGATCCAGATCGGCAGCGCGGCCTTGCCGCCGTATTCGCGATAGCCCAACGAGGTGTTGTCGCTCTTGCCGACCCAGACGGTGGTGATCAGGTTGCCACCGGTGCCGGAGAACCAGGCGTCGCGGTGGTTGTTGGTGGAACCGGTCTTGCCGCCGATATCTTCGCGGCCGATGCGCTTGGCGTCGGTGGCGGTGCCGCGCAGCACCACGTCGCGCATCATCGAGGTGAGCTGATAGGCGATGCGTTCGTCGATGGCGCGCGGGGCCAGCACGGAGCCGGCGGGCAGGGTCGCGGGCGGCGGCGCGGCCTTGACGATGCCTTTCGGGTCTGGCTTGGCGGCGGCGTCAGGCTTGGCGGCGCCGGCCGGGCCGAGGTCGAAGCCGTCGATCACGCTGCTGGCCGGAACGGCCGCCTGCCCGGCGATGCCCTGGCCGCAGCTGCGGCAGGCGACGGCGGGTTTCTCTTTGTAGATCACCTTGCCGACGCGGTCCTTCACCTCATCGATGAACCACGGGGCGATGCGGAAGCCGCCGTTGGCGAAGCTGGCGTAGCCGCGGGCGACCGACAGCGGGGTCAGCGAAGGCGTGCCCAGAGCGATGGAAAGATTCGGCGGCAGTTCCTTTTCCTCGAAACCGAACTGCGAGATGTATTTGCGCGCGTAGTCCACGCCGATGGCGTCGAGCATGCGCACCGACACCAGGTTGCGCGACCGCACCAGGGCTTCGCGCACGCGGATCGGGCCGGCGAAGCCACCGCCGTCGTTCTGCGGGCGCCACACCTTGCTGCCGCGCATGCGGAACACCACCGGGGCATCCAGCACGATCGAGGCCGGGTTGTAGCCGCGTTCGAACGCGGCGGCATAGATGAAGGGCTTGAACGAAGAGCCCGGCTGGCGACGGGCCTGGGTGGCGTTGTTGAACTTGTTGCCGGCGAAGCTGTAGCCGCCGACCAGAGCGCGCAGGGCGCCGGTGTCGGCGTCCAGCGACACCAGCGCGGATTCCGCGCGCGGCAACTGTTCGAGGCGCCAGGTAACCGGGCCGGTGGGCGCGGGCGGCGGCGCGGCGGCGGTTTCGCCGGGCTTGGCCTTCGGGTCGGCCTTGGGGGTGGGCTTCGGTTCGGGCACGATCTTGCGCACCCTGGCGATATCGCCGCGCTTGAGCAGGGCGCCCGGGGTTTTGCCGGTCCAGCGCGAAGTTTCGGGACCGAGATCGAGCAGGGTGCCATCGGCCAGTACCACCTGCGCGCTGCCGCCGCTGGTGCCGAGCACCAGCGCGGCCAGCAGCGGGCCGCGGGCGGGATAGGCGCGCAGGCGGGCGGCGGCGGTGGCCGCGTCCTCGCCGGCGGGCAGTTCGACGCGCTGTATCGCCTTGGCGTTCCAGCCATGGCGACGGTCGTAGTTGCCCAGGCCGTCGCGCACCGACTTGTCGGCCGCGGCCTGCAGCACCGGATCGATGGTGGTGGTGACGTGATAGCCCTTGGTCAGCGCTTCCTCGCCATAGCGGGCGATCATTTCCTGCCGCACCATCTCCGCGATGTACGGGGCCGCGACTTCGATCGGCCGCTCGTGCGGGCTGGCGTGCATCGCCGCCGCCTGCGCCGCCTGCGCTTCGGCGGCCGGGATCATCTGCAGCTCCTGCATGCGGGTCAGCACGTAGTCGCGGCGGATCTTGGCGCGTGCGGGGTTGTTCAGCGGGTTGCCGCTGGAGGGGAATTTCGGGATTGCGGCCAG
>JAYUUH010000103.1:0-5841 GCA_043754745.1 Lysobacter sp. | reverse complement strand
CCGGCGCCCGGGCAAAATCGATGTGGTCCGCACGACGTCGTTCGGGTACGCAATGGCTGGGCCAGTGACCGGACTGCTGAACGAAGAACGCATCCAGCCCGGCGGCAGCGCACTGGAAGACCTGCGCAAGGCCTACACGCTGGATGATTACGGCAACCGTGTCGCCAGCTATCTGTGCAACAACACGGTGGCGACCTGCCGGTCCGCGGTGTCGTACTACAACATGTGGGACTACACCCACCTGCACCGTTCCAGCCGTCAGGAATACGACGCGCGCGGCCGGTATCCGACGCGCAGCATCGAGTTGCTTCGCCCATCAAATGCGCCGGACGTCTTCACCACCCTGCCTGTGGAGAAGGTCACCGCCGAGGTGCTGGAACGCGATGCGTTCGGCAACGTCACCGAGGCAGTGGATCTCAATGGGGTGCGGGCTGTTGCTAGGTTCGGCACGCTGGGGCGCCCCTATTACGCGTGGAAGCAAAGCGATATCGCTGGCACGGTGCCCGACGCTGCCGGCACCGTGGGCGTCGTCGGCATCACCACCTATCGCTGGTGCAACAGCGGCACCGGTGCGGTGACATGTCCGGCGCGCGCGCGGTTCCGGTCGAAGACCGTCGCCACCGCTTCGCCGACGCTGTGGACCTACCACGATGTCCTCGGCCGCGAAGTGCTGAAGGTGACGCAGACCTTCAACGCCGGGGTCGCGGGCAAGGACGCGGCCGGCGTGTGTACCGAATACGACGCGGTCGGCCGCGCGCACCGCGTGTCCACGCCATTCTTCCTCTCCGGGACCGCCGGCGGCGAGCCGGACGGCGTGGCGGGCGTCTGCGGCGCGACCGGACATGTCTGGTCGAAGACCGAGTTCGACGTGCTGGGCCGCCCGGTGAAGGCGACCGCCCCGGACCTCAGCTTCAGCACGATGGCCTACAGCGGCACCACCACCACCGCCACCGATGCGCGCGGCCACACGAAGGTGGAGACCAAGAACGGTCTGGGCGAACTGCTGCAGGTCAACGACAACGCCGGGCTGGTGACGTCGTACGGCTACAACGCGGCCGGCAATCTCACCAGCGTCAGTCGCGACGCCGGTCGTGGCGCCATCGTCACCTCGATGACCTACGATGCGCTGGGCCGCAAGGTTTCGATGACCGACCCCGATTCCGGTTTCCGCGCATACCTCTACAACGCCGCGGGCGAACTGCTGAGCGAGAGCGACGGCGCCGGCAGTTGGAATGAATCACGCTACGACTTCCGCGGTCGAGTCACCTGGCGTGGCAGCTATGCGCACAGTGCGAGCGGTCCGATCATGGAACACTCATCGGTCAGCGACTACGACACGGCGCCCAACGGGGCAGGGCAGGAACGCTGCACCTGGGCGGATGGTTTCACCTACGCGGCCTGGCAGGGCCAGAGCGCGATGCATCAGGACTGGGCGCGCTGCAACGCCTACGACACGATGGGCCGTGCCATCGCCGGTTCGACCAGCATCGACGGCGTGACCTACACGTCGGCGGCGGTGCTCGACGCGCTGGGTCGCGCCCGGCTCGCACAGGATCCCAGTGGCAAGTGGCTCAAGACCGACTTCGGGTCGCGCGGTCATGCGCTGCGGATCTGCGAGGGCGCCTCGGGCAGCGATACCGCCGCCTGCACGCCCGGTGCTGCCGCGACTTATTACGAAGCGCATGCGGCCGACGCCTTCGGCAACATCGTCCACGACACCCGCGGCGGCAGTGCGGCGATGCAGTCCTTCCGTCAGTACGACCCGCTGACCGGGCGTCTGGCCGAGACCTGCGCCGGCGCGGACGCTACGAATTGCCAGATCATGCGCGACCGCTACGTCTGGGACGCCGTGGGCAATCTGTCCTGGCGCGATCGCAAGGATTACGCCGAGGACTTCTGGTACGACAGCGTCGATCGCTTCGAGATTGCGCGCGTCAATCGTGTCGGGACGACTAACTACTCTTACGGCACCGGACAAGTCACCGACTGGCAGCGGTACGACAAGCTCGGCAACGTGTGCGCGCATTTCATGCGCGGCAACGACCCGACGGGATTCACTTACAACGGCCGCGCAGGTTGCGGGCTCAATGTCGAAACTGGGACCGTCAACAGTGATATGACCGGCAGCCCGCACCAAGTGCGTCAGGTCAACGCCTACAGCAACATGATTTACGACAGCCATGGCAATCAGACGTTCGCCGATTCCGCGACCAGCGACAGTCTGGACCGCACGATCCGCTACACCGCCGCGGATCAGGCGCACGAGATCTTCAAGGGCCCTGCCGCCGCGCCGCTGCAGCGCGCGCGGTTCTGGTACGACCCGTCGGGCGCACGCTACAAGCGCGAGGACACGGGCAACGGCGTCGTCGGCACGCGCCGCACGGTGTACGTGGGTAATCTGGAGATCGTCAGCGAGAACGGCACGACCACCTACAAACGTTACATCGGCGGCGTGCTGGTGCAGAACGTGGTGAACGGCATCGCCGCGAACCGCTACCTGTTCCAGGACCATCAGGGCAGCCTGGTGAAGGCCACCAACGAGGCCGGCACGGTGCTGGAGGGCGGCGGCTTCAACGCCTACGGCGAGCGTCGGACCAATGGCAGCGCGACCGCGATCACATCCGCTGGGCTGGCTAGCACCAACCGCGGCTACACCGGCCACGAGATGCTGGACGGTCTCGATGTGATCCACATGAACGGCCGGATCTACGACCCGACATTGGCCCGCTTCCTGCAGCCCGACCCAGTGATCCAGGCGGTGGACAACCCGCAGAACTGGAACGCGTATACCTACGTGTTCAACAACCCGCATCGCTACACCGATCCGACGGGAATGATGGGGATCGAGGAGCGGAGGTGGCTCGCGGGCATCATCGCTGTCGTCGCCGCGATATTCCAGCAGTACTACATCACCGCGGGCATGTATGGCGCGGCCTTCGGCGTCGCTGTCGCCGGCGGATTCGCTGCCGGCTACGTCGCCACCGGCACGCTGCGGGGCGGTATTCTTGGCGCGTTCGGCGCGACGTTGACGTTCGGCATCACCGGCATGAATCTTGGCCCCTACGCCGAGATTCTCATGAGGGGATTCAGCGGCGGCATCATGGATGTGCTGGGTGGAGGTAACTTCGGCAATGGGTTCTTCGGCGCGGCACTGGGCGCCGGCGCTTCAATCGGTATGGGCAGACTTCCCATCACCAGTACGATCGGAAAAATAGCGGCGCGGGCCATTGCTGGCGGCACGGCTTCGGTGGCGACGGGCGGGAAGTTCGCGAATGGCGCGATCACTGGGGCCATCCAGGCGGCGTTGAGCGGTCGCCCGGCAAGCGATGCTGAATGTGCGGACTGTAAAGGTGGGGTTGGCAAGCCGGTAGGCGCCCGTCACCAACTGGATCGAGCTAACCCCGCTTGGCGAGACAAGCTATCTGTCGTTCAAGAAGATGGGGTGACCGTCTTGCGAGGCCATGTCACGGTGTCTGGCCCTGGTGCGGAATACGTGGCTAGCGATGTCACTTCCGTGTGGGGCAACGCCAGTGGTGAATACGACGGCGTGATGTATCGCTCCGAGGTCACGATGTCAGCGGTCAAATCTGGCGGTGATTGGGTGATCAGGGGTTGGAACAAGAACGACTGGATGAGATTGAACGCAACATTGTGCAGCGGCGTAGCAGGAGCGAGAGTCAATGCGATAGGGGGCTCCATCTTGCAAGTGCCGCCTATCAGAAGTTTGTGGCAACAACCGGGTACCCCTGCACATGAGTTCGGTCATGCCCTTGGTCTTTCACACGCACCAGAAGGTTCGGGTAGCATCATGTCCTACGATCCGACGCGCTCTGTACTTGGGCAGGATATTTATAACCTTGTAGGCGGATATCGATGAAATTTCCGGTTAGAACGGCTCCGTTTCTCGCTCCTACGTTGATAGCATTTGCGGGGTGCACTACTGGCATGGCTGTGCAACAGCCGCTGAGCAAAGCGGAGATTGAGAGAATTCTGGTTCAGGAAAAGATCGAGCGGGGGGCGAGTGTCGAACAACAGCCGCAAGATGACGGAACGGTGGGGCTGCTTGTAACCAGCAATCGACGTGACACGAGCTTTGCAGGTTGTATGGTGGATCGCGCCGACATCGAGCTAACTCGCTCAGATCAAGCCTGGAGCATTAGCAGCAAGAATGATTTTGTCGAAGTGGCCTTGGTTTCCTGCGATGAAGCTGAAGACACGGGATTTGCGTCTGTTGAGGGCGATTTTTCCGTCGAACAGCTGGATCAAGCGGTTCGCTATCTTCGTCAGTTGCTCGCTGGTTCTCTTTCGCCAGAAATGATCTCTGCTGAATCCACTGAGCTGAGAACTGCTGTCGAATCTGTAGATCTGCATGAATTGCAATCGGTGTTCATGCATGAAAACGGAGATATTGAGTTTCAGGTTGTGAGTAGCGCGATATCGCCCCGGCTATTGGGGATACGGATTTCAGTCGCGAAAGGGCAGTTGGAGCAGGTTTATCTCAATGCCGACAACAGCATCGAGGTTGTGGAGAGCCATGCCCTGTAGTCGCTGTGACCTGCGCTCTGATCAACCTCGCCGCGACGGCGGGGTTTTTGGTGGCTGGCCTGCGCGAGCGCTGGGTTGACGACCTGCATGACGAAGCGCCGCTGCCTGCTGCTGGATATCCGACGCCGGACCGCATTTGCCAAGCCAAAGCGGGGACACGAATGTTCATATCTCATGCCCGGTATTCCTCATCGTTCAGTCAGGGAATGCTGAAAACCATAGGGTCGCCACTGCTGCACACGCCCCGGATTTGTCGTAATGTCGCCCGCATCGCATGAAGCGAGCACAGGGAGAGGGGCATGATCAGGAACGGGCGCGATATCGCCAGCGGCACCGAAATTTCCGCGCAAGTCTGCATCATCGGGTCGGGGCCGGCGGGCGTGACCGCCGCCTGGCATCTGCAGAAGGCGGGCATCGAGGTGGTGTTGATCGAAGGCAGCCGCCATGTCGGCCGGCCCGAGGCGAGTTGGCCGGACAAGACTTTGTTGTACGCGGGCGAGGCGGTCGGCGTGTTCGCGAACAGCGAGCCGGATTTCCTTATCCGACCCTACGACGGCTGGAGCTCGCCCCTCGAACGCGAGCGGATTCTCGGTGGGACTTCGACCCATTGGGGCGGGCAATCGCGGCCCTTGTCCGCGATTACGTTCGAGGACCGTCCCGGATATCCGGGCTGGCCGATTTCGCAGGCCGATCTGAACCCCTATTACGCGCAGGCAATCGCATTCTGCCGTTTGTACGCGAACGAATTCGGCCCGGATTATTGGGCTGGCGTGTTGAAGGCGCAGGTGCCCGCGCTCGATGGCTTCGATATCGAGATGTACCAGTTCATCGATCCGCCTTACCGCAATTTCGCCACCCGCACGTTTCCCGACGGCACCACGCTCGCGGACTGCGGCGTGGACGTGATCCTCAACGCCAGCCTGCTGGAGATCGAGCACACCGGCGGTCATGCCGCGCGGCTGCGCGTCGCCAGCATGGACATGGACCTTGCGCGGCCGCCGACGAAAGCGACCGAGTTCTTCGTCAAGGCCGACGTTTTCGTGCTGGCCTGCGGCGCGGTGGCCAACGCGCATCAACTGCTGCTGTCGAATGCCGGCAACGCGCACGATCAGGTCGGCCGGTACTTCGGATGTCATCCGCTGTCGAGCGGCAATGTGATCACCATCGAGCAGCATTATCTGGACGACGACCAGTTGCGGCTCATGAACGGCCAAGCGCCGGATGGGCAGGATTGGCATCCTCCGGGCTCGAACTCGCAGCTCTCCGTGCAGGGCCGTTTCGTGCCCGACAGCGCGA
>JAYUUH010000102.1:0-1991 GCA_043754745.1 Lysobacter sp. | reverse complement strand
GTCGGAAATGAGCATAACTCTGTCGCCTACCGTTGTTCTTCTCGTGATTGCGTTGAGTGGCTCCGGTTGCGCGAATCCCGCATCGCAGGTGACGGCATCGCCTGCCGCTGCGTCCAGGGAGACTGCAGCCGGCGCAGAGCGCGATGTCACGGCATCGGCATCTTTCGCGGGCAGTTGGGAGTCCTGTGCAGGAGCCGACGTTCCCGAGCAGTGCAGCCGCTATCTTCTGCTGCAGCGTGGAAAAAGAATTTGTGGCACCTGGTCCTATTTTGCTTCAGGCGAAGGATATGAGGGCAGAGTGATGGCGGAAGCGACCACGCTTCTCGATGCACGCCGCACCCGCATTTGCGGCCGCCCCGGTAACGAAACGGATACGGAATGCGAAACCGGTTGGGAAGCGATCAACCAGCCCCTGCGTTTGTGCGACGGCAAGCTCAGCGACTTGGATGGCAAAAATGGCGCCTGCTTCGCCGACTTTGAACGGGTCGAGAGCGCAGCGCGGTCGCTTGCATCCCTCGCCGAGCAGCCGTGGATTCAGGCTTGTCTTTCACGCAACGAAGGAGATGGAAATGACCGAACCGGTACCTTTGACAACCGATGAACTGAAAGCGGTCGCTTATTTCGCAGTCGGTGTGGCGTCGGAAGGCAGCAACGCCGGTCGAGACGTCGCTTACCGTCTTAGCTTCGCAGGCAATGTCCACAACGGCCTCATGGATCCGGTAGGCAATAGCGGCTACTCCTTCGGCACTCTGCAGATCGACCTGGGGCAGCACCCTGAGGTCGCGCGGCAAATGCTTGACGGTTACCAGCGCTGGGCGTCCGCCCAACCCAATCCCGCCACCGTGGAGCTCACGCAGAATACGTATGACACCACGCTCGAAGCGCTTCAGCGCACAGGGCGTCAGATGAGGGCGGCGGAAGCGCACGACATCGATCGTACCAACATCAATCGTTTCCTTGTCTCCGATCAGGGCAAGGCGTTCGTGCATAGCCTGGATACGCAGCACGTCAACGGCGTGACTGCAGAGGATGCGGTTCATGGCAATCGCGATTCCGCTCTTGAAAGGCTGAGGCGTACGGATGCTTACCGTAACGCGTCCGAAGAGGATCAAGCGCAGTTCGCAGGCATGTTCATGAAGCTGCAGAACCAGGCGGGCAACGGTCACTGGCCCGGCATCATGCGCAGTGTCGAAGCCGGAACGCTCACCACGCCCGACGATGTCAAGACAGCCATCAACGCCCTGCTTCCCAACCAGAGGAACGGCGATCCGGATTACATCGAGAGCGGGGCCAACAATACCCTGCGCGGTGTCGCGGTATTCAATGCGCTACGCAATGCCTCCCCGGAGAACCCGTTGTCGCAGGCGTGGACGAGCGTGGTGAATCATCCGCTTGTCGGGCCGGTTGCCGCACACGAGCCGAATCCAGCCAACCCCAATCTCGGATTCCAGTACGACACGGTGCGCTCGT
This sequence comes from Lysobacter sp., assembly GCA_043754745.1. Lineage (GTDB taxonomy): Bacteria > Pseudomonadota > Gammaproteobacteria > Xanthomonadales > Xanthomonadaceae > Lysobacter_I. Next base: position 521 of record JAYUUH010000102.1, on the reverse strand, counting down.
TGTTCCTCAGCCCGGAAGCGTCGCAGCGCTTCATTCATGCACTGGACAGTGGTGGAACCATGTCCGAAGGCCATCCGCAGCCGCGCAACGGAAGGCCACAGGCAGGTTTTTACGTGGCAGGCGATGATTTCGTGCAGTGGAACCGGGATGGGCATGGCCACGCCTATATCGGTGGGCAATGGAGCGAAATCGAGCGCAGCCAGATCACCCGCATCGACCGGGGCAACGGGGTGGTCGATCTGAACATTGCACGCAACGGCGTGGCGACCCCCTTGCTGCATATTGATCCGCGCGAACCGGCACTGCGTGCAGATCATGTGCAGCAGGGCGCACCGCAACCGCATCCTGCGGCTCCGCGCATGCCAGCTCCCGACGGGCGGCCGGGAGCTCCCGAACGCGACGGGCCCGACCAACCCCCCGACCGACACGCTCCACCACAACGCCATGGCGCATTGCTGCTCGATGATCCGTCGCACCAGAATCACGCGATGTTTGCGGCCCTGCTTGGTACGGTCAACGAG
>JAYUUH010000101.1:0-1992 GCA_043754745.1 Lysobacter sp. | reverse complement strand
GGCGCTCGCCGACGCCGAGCGCGACAATCCGCTGCTGACCGCCTGGGGTGCGGGCGGGCGCGAGATCGTCGCGCAACTGTTCTCCTATGACGTGGTGCTGCCGCAGCGCGAGACCGAGCTGTTCGTCGCTCCGGGCCGCGACACCCTGTTGCATCGTTTGCAGCAGGATGTCCTGGATCGTGCGGCGCCGCGCGTTTCCGCATTCGATCCCGGCGATGTGTCGCTGCAACTGCACGCCTGCCATTCGAAGCTGCGCGAAGTCGAAGTGCTGCACGATAAGCTGCGCGCGCTGCTCGACAATGATCTTCCCGACGGCCGCCGCTTCGATCCGCCGCTGCAGCCGCGCGACATCGCGGTGCTGGCGCCCGACATCGCCGACTATCTGTCGCTGGCGCGCGCGGTGTTCGGTGGTTTGGCGCCGGACGATCCGCGCTTCATTCCGTTCGCGCTGGCCGACCGTCCCCAGGCGCAGTCGCATCCGCTGGTGGCGATGCTGCTGGACGTGTTGGCGCTGGCCGACGCGTCGCTCACCGCCAGCGGCTTCCGCGATCTGCTGGCGACACCCGCCATCGCGCATGCGCTGCAGCTCGACGCCGCGCAGCGCGCGCGCATCGACAACTGGTTCGCCGCCGCGGGTATCCGCTGGGGTGAGGACGAGATCGCGCGCGAACGCGTCGGCGCCGGTCGCTGGCGCGAATACAGTTTCGATTTCGGCATCGACCGCCTGCTCAGCGGTTACGCCGCAGGCGACGGCGCGGATGCTTCTGTTGCGGGTGCGGAACTGATCGCACCATATTCCGAACTCGAAGGCGCGGACGCCGACACCCTCGATCGCGCGCTGGCGTTTTATCGCCGATTGCGCGACCTCGCCGCATGGATGCGCGAACCGCATCCCGCGACCGAGTGGCGCGCGCGATTGGCGGCCTGGCTGCAGGCGTCGCTGGCGCCTGTGCCGCAGGACGAGGCCGAAACCCAGGCGCGACGACTGCTGCTGGAAACGCTGGATGATTTCGCCGGCGAGGCCGCGAACGCGGGCGCGATGCCGGCGGTGCTGGTGCGCCGCGCGCTGCGCGACGCGCTCACGTTGCCGTCGCCGCATCGTCCCTGGCTGTCCGGTGGCGTGACCTTCGCCGGCATGGTGCCGCTGCGCACGGTGCCGTTCCGCGCGATCTGTCTGCTCGGACTGGACGCCGACGCCTACCCGCGACGCGAACCCGCCGACGACATCAATCGTCTGGTCGATGCGATCCAGGGCCGCGCGCCGCGCTATCCGGGCGACCGCTCGGTGCGCGACGACGACCGCTTCCTGTTCCTGCAACTGTTGTGCGCGGCCGGCGACGTGTTCTATCTCAGCTACGGCGGCAGCGACGCGCGCGACGGCAGCGTGCGCGAGCCGTCGCCAGTGATCGCGGAACTTCTCGATGCGGTCGAACGCATGCACGGCGAACGCGTGCGTGAACGTCTGTGCGTGCAGCACCCGCTGCAGCCGTTCTCGCCGCGCGCGTTCGGCGCGGGCGACGACGGCGGCGTCGAACCGCGTCGGTTCTCGTATCGGAAGGAATGGGCGATGCCCGCCGCCGCGGTCGTGCAGGCGAACGAGCCGCCGTTCGTGACCGCGCCGCTGGCGATGGATGCGCCCGAACTGCTTGAATTGCCGGATCGCAACGCATTGCAGGCGTTCTTCGCGAATCCGGCAAAAACCTGGCTGCAGGATCGACTGGGCTTGCGGCTGGCGACCCGCGAGGAATCGCTCGACGACCGCGAGCCGCAGGGCCGCGATGCGCTGCGTCGCTACGCCGCGATTGCGGCCTTGACCGCGAACGATCTGCTGCAGGGCGACGACCGACACGACGATGATCAAACAGACGACGATATCGTCCGCCGCATGCGTGCGCGCGCCGAACTGCCGCCGGGCCGCGACGGCGACGCGTTGATCGAAGACACACGACCGCTGGCGCGCGGACTGCTCGCGGAAGCGCGCGCCGTGCTGAC
>JAYUUH010000100.1:0-1995 GCA_043754745.1 Lysobacter sp. | reverse complement strand
GTTCAACTTCAGCGTGCGCGCGACCGACAACACCACAGGCACCGCGGCCACAGTGACTAACGCCTACACGCTGACGCTGTCCGCGCCGACGATCGTCATCAACCCTGCGACGTTGCCCGGTGCGGTCCAGTCCATCGCCTACACCCAGACCCTGACCGCGACGGGCGGCACCGCGCCGTACACCTTCGCGATCAGCGCCGGTGCCTTGCCGGCCGGATTGACGCTCAGCGCCACCGGTGCCCTCAGCGGTGTGCCGACGGTCACCGGCGTCTTCAACTTCACGGTCCGGGCGACCGATGCGCTGGCCTTCACCGGCACGCGGGTCTACGCGTTGACCGTCGTCAATCGCCCCGATCCGTCGCAGGATCCGGAAGTGCGCGGCCTGCTGGAAGCGCAAGCGGACGCGACGCGCCGTTTCGCGACCACGCAGATCAACAACTTCCAGCAGCGTCTGGAGCGGTTGCACGGCGCGGGCCAGGACGGCGGCTTCGACAACGGCCTGAGCGCGAGCTACAACCAGTACTGCCCGGAAACGGTGGGTACGATCCCGGGCCGCCGCTGCGACCGTCCGGGTACCGGCGGCATGGGCGACACCGCCACCGGCATGACCGCGCAGAACAACGCGAACGGCGGCGATGGCAAGAACGCCTACGGCATCTGGACCGCGGGCATGATCCGCTCGGGCAACCACGACGGCCGCAACGGCAGTGCCGGCGTGGACTTCGAAACCGATGGCGTCAGCTTCGGCCTGGACTACCGCGTCAACGATGCATTCACCGTCGGCGGCGGCGTGGGCTACGGCCGCGACGACAGCGATGTCGGCGACAACGGCAGCCGCAGCGAAGGCAGCGCCTTCACCCTCGCGTTCTACGGCAGCTACAGCCCGGGCGACGTGTTCTTCCTGGACGGCCTGTGGGGCTACCAGTCGCTGGATTACGACCTGCGCCGCTTCGTCACCACCAACGGCAACTTCGTCGAAGGCAGCCGCAGCGGTACGCAGCTGTTCGGTTCGGTGTCGATGGGCGCCGATATCCAGAACGGCGCCTGGCAGTTCACGCCGTACGCGCGCATCGACGTGGCGCGCGCCGACCTGGACAAGTACACCGAGTCCGGCGATGCGCTCTTCTCGGTGGCCTACGACAACCTGGAAGTGGACACCGACACCGGCAACGTCGGCGTGCGCATCGAATACCGCCGCGAAGTGAACTGGGGCATGTTCTCGCCGCAGTTCCGCGTGGAATACCAGCACGACTTCAAGGGCAACGGCGCGCAGACCATGCGTTACGCGGACCAGCTGACCGGGCCGTTCTACAGCGCCGATCTGAGCGACTTCGATCGCACCCGATTGATGCTGGGCCTGGGCGTGCTGTTCTCGCTGGACAACGACTGGTCGTTCAAGATCGACTACCGCGGCTTGATCGGCAGCGGCGACGATACCGACCACGGCTTCCTGTTCAACGTGGACAAGAAGTTCTGATCATCGCTAGCGATTGATGCGATACACGAGCGCCGCTGCTTCTGCAGCGGCGCTTTTTTTGGCGGCGGGGCAAGCGGTCGGAATCTGGGGACAATCGTCGCAGTCGCTGGAAATGCGATGGTTCAATGATCGAATGACGATGTGGTTCTGGAGTCTTTTGTGCGAGGTGTGTCGGCGTTCGACACGCTTCGCGAAACGTTTACGTCAGGAGTGTCGCAATGCAGTGTCAGCCCGCCGTTCGTTCGCCCCGTTCGCGCATCGCCACCGCTTTTGGCTTGGCATCGAGGCGTGCGTCGTCCTGGGTGAATGCGGGCGTGATAGTGATGCTGTTGTCGGTGTGCGCGTTTTGGCCCGCGCAAGCGATGGCGCAGTTCGTACTGTCGATCGACGACGTTTCGGTGGCGGAAGGCGATGCCGGCTTTACATCCTTTTTTTTCGACGTCCGCCTGAATGCGCCGGCCCCAGCCGGCGGGATCACTTTTGAATTCTCGACAGCCGACGGCAGCGCGGATTCGAAC
>JAYUUH010000099.1:0-1996 GCA_043754745.1 Lysobacter sp. | reverse complement strand
GATGCACGCCGCCACGAATCGGCGCCGGTGCGCGCGCTGTGGTCGCTCTGGAACGCGCTGCAACTGGCTTTCATGCTGCTGTGGACCGGCGTGGGCATCGTGATCGTGCTGGCGATCGGCGCGCTGACCCGCTCGCCGCGGATCCTGCTGCGCACCGCCTCGCGGGTCTGGGCGCCGGGACTGCTGCATGGCGCGGGCGTGCGCTTCTCGGTCGAGGGCGCCGACGCCGTCGACTGGTCCAGGCCGTACATGATCGTCGCCAACCACCAGTCGGTGATCGATATCTGCGCGCTGTTCCGCGCGGTGCCGGTGCCGCTGCGCTTCGTGCTGAAGCAGGAAATGACCCGGGTGCCGCTGGTCGGGCGGTACGCGACATTTACCGGGATGCTGTTCATCGATCGCGACTGCCGCCGCGCCGCGCCGAAAATGCTGCGCGACGCCGCGGCGCTGCTGCGCACCGGCGCCACCGTGTGCATTTTTCCTGAAGGCACCCGCAGCCGCGATGGCCAGGTCGGCGCGTTCAAGGTCGGTGCGTTCCAGGCGGCGGGCGACGCCGGCGTCGACGTGCTGCCGATCGCGATTTCCGGCGCCGGCGCGGTCCTGCCGACCGAAGGCCTGTTCCGCGTGCGCCCCGGCCGCATCGTCGTGCGCATCGGTACGCCCATGTCGACCGCCGGCCAGGACCGCCAGGCCCTGGCCGGCCAAGCCCAGGCGGCCGTGGTCGCGATGCTGGAGCGGGCGCCCTGCGCATGACGGATCCGGCGACGACGACAGGCCTGATCACCCGATTCGTGATCCCCCACGATCACCCCTGCCTGCCCGGCCACTTTCCCGGCCGGCCGATCGTGCCGGGCGTGGTCGTGCTCGATCGGGTGCTGGCCGCGATCGAAGCCCGGTACGGCGCGCTGGGTGCGCTGCGGATGCCGCAGGTGAAGTTCGCCCAGCCGCTGCTGCCCGGCGAAGAGGCGCGCATCGAACTGGAGTCATTGGCGGACGTCGCGCCGCCGCGCTGGCGGTTCCGCGTGCTGCGCGACGACGCGCTGTTGGCCAGCGGCGAAGTGCGCTCGGCCGACGACGGCGACGGCGCCATCGCGGGGGCGACGGCATGAGCACCGAATGGAAACAGCGGCCCGAAGGCGGCGGCCGTTTCGCGCTGTGGCTGATCCGCAGCATCGGCCGCTACGGCGGGCGCGGCCTCTCGCGCCTGCTGCTGTATCCGATCACCCTGTATTTCCTGATCCGCCGCGGCCCCGAACGCGCCGCCTCATGCGCCTGGCTCGGCCGCGCGCTCGGCCGCCCGGCCACGCTGTGGGACGCCGCGAAACACGTCCACACCTTCGCCGCGACCATTCTCGACCGGATCTTCTTGCTGGGCGAAAGTCCCGAGCGGCTGGCGCGCCGCTTCGACGTGGCCGTGCGCGGCCTCGACGAACTGCACGCGCACCTCGACCAAGGCCGCGGCATGCTGCTGTTCGGCTCTCACCTGGGCAGCTTCGAAGTGCTGCGGGTGCTGGCGCGGCAGCGGCCGGAATACACCATCCGCGTGGTGCTGGACAAAGCCCATAACAAGGCGGTGACCGAATTGCTGGATGCGCTGAATCCCGAGATCGCCGCGACCGTGATCGACGCCGGCCAGGACGGCCCCGGCCTGATGCTGGCGATCCAGGCAGCGGTGCAGGAAGGCGCGCTGGTCGCGCTGCTGATCGACCGCGCGCATCCGGGCGGGCAGACCATCATGGCGCCCTTCTTCGGCCGCGAGGCGCCGTTTCCCACCGCGCCGTGGCTGATCGCCGCCGCGCTGAAGGCGCCGGTCACGCTGGGGTTCGGCCTGTATCGCGGCGGCAACCGCTACGACCTGATCTTCGAGAACTTCAGTGACAACGTGGTCATCCCGCGCGCCGAGCGCAGGACCGCGATCGAAGCGTTGATCCGCCGTTACGCCGTGCGGCTGGAGGATGTCGCGCGTACGGCCCCGTACAACTGGTTCAACTTCTAC
>JAYUUH010000098.1:0-1997 GCA_043754745.1 Lysobacter sp. | reverse complement strand
AGATCCGCCGCGGTACCAATTTCGGCGACAACATCCAGGGTGTCCGCTGACATGGCCGACAATGCCCTCGCCGAGCGTCTGCGCGCGCGTTTCCCGGCGGCCACCGTTACCGTGGCGGAACCGCGCGGCGAGCTCGGCATCGAATTTCCGGACGGCGACTGGCATGCCGGCTGCGAAGCGCTCCGCGACGAGTTCGGTTTCGAATCGCTGGTCGATCTGTGCGGCGTCGATTATCTCGGCTACGGCAGCGACGAGTGGGACACCGATGTGTCCTCGGAAGGTTTCAGCCGCGGCGTCGAAGGTCGCGGCGTCGGCCGTTTCAGGTACGGCGAAAGCACCACGCAGCAGACCGAGGGTCTTGAAGGCCAGGCCATCGAACCGATTCCGCAGCGCCGCTACGCCGCCGTCGCGCAGCTGCTGTCGGTGCAGCACAACCGTCGCGTGCGCGTGAAGGCGTTCGCGCAGAACGACGATCTGCCGATCGTGTCGTCACTCACCGATCTGTGGCCGGTGGCGAACTGGTTCGAGCGCGAGGCGTTCGATCTGTTCGGCATCATCTTCGAAGGCCACCCGGACCTGCGCCGCATCCTCACCGATTACGGTTTCGTGGGCCACCCGTTCCGCAAGGATTTCCCGCTGATCGGCAATGTCGAAGTGCGCTACGACGAAGAGAAAAAGCGCGTGATCTACGAACCCGTCACCTCGGTCGAGCCGCGCGTCGGCGTGCCGCGCGTGATCCGCGACGATGCCCGCTACGCCACCGCTTCGGGCGAGTCGGCCGCGCGCAAGGCGGAGTTCCCGAAATGAACACTGCGCACCCAGGCAGCACGCCGCAAGCCGGCGAAGCGTTCGCCAGCAACGCGACCGAATCGAAGCAGGAAATCCGCAACTACACCCTGAACTTCGGCCCGCAGCATCCGGCCGCGCACGGCGTGCTGCGATTGATCCTCGAGATGGACGGCGAAATCGTCCAGCGCGCGGACCCGCATATCGGTCTGCTGCATCGCGGTACCGAGAAACTCGCCGAATCCAAGCCGTTCAACCAGTCGATCGGTTACATGGATCGCCTGGATTACGTGTCGATGATGTGCAACGAGCACGCCTACGTGCGAGCCATCGAACGATTGATGCAGATCGAAGCGCCGGAACGCGCGCAGTGGATCCGCACGATGTTCGACGAGATCACCCGCATCCTGAATCATCTGATGTGGATCGGCTCGAACGCGCTCGATCTCGGCGCGATGGCGGTGTTCCTGTACGCCTTCCGCGAACGCGAAGAGCTGATGGACGTCTACGAGGCGGTGTCCGGCGCGCGCATGCACGCGACCTATTACCGTCCGGGCGGCGTCTATCGCGATCTTCCCGAGAAGATGCCGCAGTATCGCGAATCGCCCTGGCGCAAGGGCGGCAAGCTCAAGCGTTTCAACGAATGGCGCGAAGGTTCGATGCTCGATTACCTCGAAGCATTCGCCAAGGACTTCCCGGCGCGCGTCGACGAATACGAAACCCTGCTTACCGATAACCGCATCTGGAAACAACGCACCGTCGGCATCGGCGTGATTCCGCCGGAACAGGCGCTGGCCTGGGGCATGACTGGTCCGATGATCCGCGGTTCGGGCATCGCCTGGGATCTGCGCAAGAAACAGCCCTACGCGAAGTACGCGGAAGTGGATTTCGATATCCCGGTCGGCGTCGCCGGCGATTGCTACGACCGTTATCTGGTCCGCGTCGCCGAGATGCGCGAATCCACCCGCATCATCCAGCAGTGCGTGAAGTGGCTCAAAGCCAATCCCGGCCCGGTGATGATCGACAATTACAAGGTCGCTCCGCCCAGCCGCGAATCCATGAAGGACGACATGGAAGCGCTGATCCACCACTTCAAACTCTTCACCGAAGGCTATTGCGTGCCGGTCGGCGAAACCTACTGCGCGGTCGAAGCGCCGGAACGCGCGCAGTGGATCCGCACGATGTTCGACGAGATCACCCGCATCCTGAAT
>JAYUUH010000097.1:0-5867 GCA_043754745.1 Lysobacter sp. | reverse complement strand
ACGGGTTTTTAAGGTTCGCCGGCTATGATCGGCCGCATCCGCATCCGCGGGCTGCATACGGGGAGTCGCATGCGCCGGTTCGCCCTGTCCTTACCTGTTATCCCCCTGTTTTCCGTGTTCCTGTCCGCTGCATTGGCCGTGCCCGCCACTGCGACTGCGGCCGAAGTGACCTCGGTGGAACAGCTCGACATCACCCGCTATGCCGGGCAGTGGCACGAGATCGCCCGGCTGCCGATGTTCTTCCAGCGCAACTGCGTGGGCGAGAACACCGCCCAGTACACGCTGCGCGACGACGGCCTGGTCGGCGTGCACAACAGTTGCAGGAACGAGGACGGCGACATCGATACGGTGGAAGGGGTCGCCCGCCGCGACAAGACCCACCCGGGCCGGCTGGAGGTGCGGTTCGCCCCGGACTGGCTGTCCTGGATGCCGCTGACCTGGGCCGACTATTGGGTCGTCGCGGTCGATCCCGATTACCAATGGGCGTTGGTCGGCGAGCCCGGCCACGAATATCTGTGGATCCTGTCGCGCACCCCGGACATGAGCCGCGCACGGTTCGATGAACTCAAAGCGTTGGCCACAGCCATGGGCTACGACCTGGACGCCCTGATCGTTGGCGCCCCGCTGCGCTGAGGCCATCCGGCGGGCCATCCCGCAACCCGCCCATGACCCGCTGTGTAATCCGGACCTGCGTGGGCGTACGGTGGCGCACGGCGTCGCGCTAGTATTGCCGTCCGGCCTGACGCTTCAAGGCCCACATTTTCTGGAGAGCACGATGCGGCAGCGCGGGACCATGCAAGCCTGGGCGGTACGAGCGACCTCGAACATCCTGATGACGCTGGCCATGCTGACGCTGGCCGGCTGCATCGGCGGCCCGGTCAAACGGGTATCCGAGCCCACCGCCAGCATCCAGCAGCTCAGCGTCGGCAGCGACGGCCAGTGGTCGGTCGAACTGCGGCTGCAGAACTACAGCAGCGTGCCGATGCGCTTCGACCGCGTGGCGCTGACGCTGCGCGCCGACAGCGAAGTCGCGGGCGAACTGAAGGCCGAACCGGCGCTCACGGTCGGCCCGGAATCGGTCGACATCGCGACCGTCAAACTCGCCCCGGGCACTGCGGCGCGCATTCTAATCGCGGACGCACTGGCCGAGCGCCGCAGCCTGAAATACACGCTCGAAGGCACGCTGACCGCTGCAGCAGAGGACCGTAAACCGCGGGACTACGCGATCAAGCGCAACAGCGCGCTCAGCCCCGTGCCCGGCCTGCCGGGCGTGATGCGCTGACCAGCCGCGAGACCGCACGCCTACCACTGCCTGCTTGCTCGACCCCGCAGGCCGGACGCTCCGGCCTTGTCGGCTCCACATCCCCGCTTCCCACTTCCCGAACGCCCATGAACGCCTATAAAGCCCCGCTCGCCGATATCCGTTTCGCGCTTTTCGACGTGCTCGAGTGCGAACGCGTTTTTTCCCGCCTCGGTTTCGAGGACACCAATCGCGAACTGATGGATGCCGTGCTGGAGGAATGCGCGCGCTTCGCCGAAACCGTGATCGCGCCGCTCAACGCCGTCGGCGACCGCCACGGCGCGACTTACGACAAGGCGACCGGCAAAGTCGCCACCCCGCCTGGTTTCAAGGAAGCCTATGCGCAGTTCGCCGATGCCGGCTGGACCGGCCTGGAATCGCCGGTCGAATACGGCGGCCAGGGCATGCCGCACACCATGGGCACCTCGATGAAGGAGATGCTGCACGCCGCGAACCTGGCCTGGGCCAATTTCCCGCTGCTCTCGCACGGCGCCACTGAAACCCTGTTCCATCACGGCGAAGACTGGCAGAAGCAGGCGTTCCTGGCGCCGATGATCGACGGCCGCTGGACCGGCACCATGTGCCTCACCGAACCGCATTGCGGCACCGACCTGGGCCTGCTCAAGACTCGCGCCGTGCCGAACGGCGACGGCAGTTATGCGATCAGCGGCACCAAGATCTTCATCACCGCCGGCGAACACGACATGACCGACAACATCGTGCATCTCGTGTTGGCTCGACTGCCGGACGCGCCCGCCGGCAGCAAGGGCATCTCGACCTTCATCGTGCCGAAGATCAAGGTCGGCCGCGACGGCACGCCCGGCGACGCGAATGCGGTGCGCTGCGGCGCGATCGAACACAAGATGGGCATCCACGGTTCGGCCACCTGCGTGATGAACTTCGACGACGCCGAAGGCTGGCTGATCGGCGGGCCGCACAAAGGGCTGATGGCGATGTTCACCATGATGAATGGCGCGCGCCTGTCGGTGGGCCTGCAGGGACTGGGCCTGTCCGAACGCGCCTACCAGAACGCGTTGCGCTACAGCCGGGACCGCCTGCAGATGCGCGCATTGTCGGGCGCGAAATTCCCGGAGAAACCTGCAGATCCGATCATCGTCCATCCCGACGTGCGGCGCATGCTGCTGACCCAGAAGGCGCTGATCGAAGGCGGCCGCCTGCTCGGCCATCACGCCGGGCTGCTGCTCGACATCAGTGCGAAAACCGACGATGCCGCCGAACGCGAACAGGCCGAGGCGTTGCTCGGTTTTCTCACCCCGATCGTGAAGGCCTGCCTCACCGAGTGGGGCATCGAATGCACGTACCACGCGCAGCAGTGCTTCGGTGGCCATGGTTACATCCAGGAATGGGGCATGGAACAACTCGCCCGCGATGCGCGCATCACCACGATGTACGAGGGCACCACCGGCATCCAGGCGCTGGATTTGATGGGTCGCAAGGTGATGCAGCTCAAGGGCGCCGGGCTGCAAGTGTTCTTGGGCATGATCAGCGAGTTCTGTACCACGCACGCCGACGACGACGCGCTGGCGGAATTCGTCGCGCCGCTGGCCGAACTCGCCCAGGAATGGCCGCGCCTGACCGGACAGATCGGCCAGCGCGCAGTAGCGGACGCCGACGAGATCGGCGCCGCGGCCTGGGACTACCTGTTCTACTCGGGCTATGTCGCGCTCGCCTACTGGTGGGCGCGCAGCGTCGCCGCCGCCGATGCCTCGTCGCAGCCGCAGGCGTTCAAGGATGCCAAGCGCGAAACCGCACGTTTCTATTTCGCGCGTCTTTTGCCGCGTACGCGCACCCATGTCGCGGCCATCGCCAGCGGTGCCGCACCACTGATGCGCCTGCACGCCGACGCCTTCGGCGAGTGATCCGGGACTGATTGAAGACCGTCGCCGGCGCTGCCTCGCCGGCGGCGGCACTTGTCACCAAAACGGTATATGCTCGGCCCTCATATGGAGGCCGACACACCAGCGTTGCGCCTGATCCCGAACGGGATCCACCAGCGGGCGATCCAAGCCGCCCCGATCCTTGCCGTCGCCGACGGAAACTGCTTAAACCCGACTGCAACCGAACATGTCACCGGCGCAGTGCCCGCGCGACTGGATTCGGTACGGCTGCTCTCGCTGGACGCCCACGGTCGCGTGCTGAATTGGATCAGTTGGCAGGACGCCGCCTGTCTTTACGCGCGCGGCGCGGTCGCATGGACGCTGGGCGAGCCCTGCCTCAACGTCCATGGCGGCATCAACCGCATCAGCGGCGAGCGCAGCGTGATGGAACTGCATCCCATCGTCGCCGCGCGCGGCCATGCCCGTTCGCATGCGCTCTCCCCCACGCCGGCGCTCAGCAACACTGCATTATTCGCGCGCGACCAGCATCTGTGCCTGTACTGCGGCAAGCATTTCAGCCGCCAGTTGCTGACCCGCGATCACGTGGTGCCGCTGTCGCGGGGCGGACGCGACCATTGGGAAAACGTGGTCTGCGCCTGCTTCCACTGCAATTCGCGCAAGGGCGGCCGCACGCCGCAGCAAGCATCGATGCCGCTGCTCGCGGTGCCCTATCGCCCGAGCTGGGTCGAACACCTGATCCTGAGCAACCGCAACATCCTCGCCGACCAGATGGCATTCCTGAAAACGCATCTGCCAAAGAATCCCAGAGGCACCAGCATCTTGGCATGAAGGCCGGGGGCGGAATCCGGATTCGATTCCGATCCCACACTCCAGATGCCGCAGGATCGGTCAGCCGTCCATCGGCTTAGCGTTTAGCGGCATACGTCGCATTACGCACGGAATGCCGTCGACAAGCCGGCCAAACTGACGCAGAAGGTAACAAAGCGCCGCATCGCGCGCGTTGACGCGGAAAACCCGCTTCGCGACACTGCAAGGTCACTATGCAACGGGCTGAAAACATGTCGTTCACGCTGGGCCTGACAGGGATGGATCAAGCCACCGAATCCGCATTGAAAGCGGCCTTCAACGAAGTCGCCGGGCGGATTCGCGGTTGGTCGATGGTGCCGGAGAACGACGCCGACTACATCATCGTCGACATGGACAGCATGTACGGACCGATGAGCTGGCTACGCCTGCATGCCGCCGGCAAACAGGTCATCGCCCTGACCTCCGCGCCGCGCACCCAGGCCGACTTCCTCCTTTCTCGGCCGTTCGATGCGGGCCAGTTGGGAGCGGTGCTGGGCGAAATCGGCGGCGGCATGACCGAGATTCCGGCGGCCCAGCCCGCGCCCATCGTGGTCCCTGCTCCCGCGCTCGTGCGTGCTCCCGAACCCGCGCCGCCGCCCGTGGTTGCCGCGCCACCACCGCCCGCCCCGGCTCCGCCACCGACCCCTGCGGCACCGCCCGCCCCGCCGGCGGTTGTGGCGGCATCGCCCGCACCTGCACCGCCTGCACCGGCACCCGTCGCCGTCGCACCCGTGGCCGCGGAGCCGGAAGCATCTACTGCGCAGCTCGCGCGCAGCACCGCTTTCGCGCATTGGCTGCGCACCGGCGCACTCACCGGCCGCGCCCGCTATCAGGGCGGCAAAGGACCGGAACTCTTCATCGATTTCACCCAGCGCCAGTATTTCGGTCCGGCCACGCTCAAACCCCTGGCCGAGTATTTCGTTGCCAACGTGGGCCTGCGCGACTTCGAGCAGCTCGACGATCAGACCTGGCAGACCGCCGTCGCCCGTCTCGGCGAGGTCCAGCCGCTGGCGCGCCTGCAGTGGTTCGGTGGCCTGCTCGCGGGCGAGGGCAAGCTGCTGCCCGGCTTCGACCCCGAGGGCCGTTTCGTGATGAGCAAGTGGCCGCAGACCGAGCGCGAATACCCGCGCCATTTCCGCATCGCCACCGCGATGATGAAAGGACCCTCGACCATCGCCGAGATCGCCGCGGCCAGCAGCGTCCCGGCCGCGGACGTGATCGATTTCATCAACGCCAATCTCGCTACCGGCTTCGCCGAGCCATCCGGAGACGCCAAGTCGGGCGGCCTGCTGGATCGCCTGCGCGGCCGCTGAGCGGACGCTCCGCACGGCCGAACTGAACGCAGCGCACACTTCGGTTGCCGCTATGCGGTGCGAGGGAGGACAATAGCTCGGTGTCCTCCTTCGACGCCTCCGACGCCATCGTGATCGACTCCGCGCGCTACCCGCGCCTTTCGCGCATCGCCATTCCTGCCGATCTGCGCCGGTTCCCCGAAGATGAGCTCCGGGCGATCTGCGATGAACTGCGCGCCTATCTGATCGAATCGGTCGGGCGCAGCGGCGGCCATTTCGGCGCCGGGCTCGGGGTGATCGAACTCACCACCGCCCTGCACTATCTCTACAACACCCCGGAAGACCGCATCGTCTGGGACGTCGGCCATCAGACCTACCCGCACAAGATCCTTACCGGCCGCGGCGAGACCATCCACACGGTGAAGCAGAAGGACGGCGTGGCGCCGTTCCCGAAGCGCGAGGAAAGCGAGTCGACACCTTCGGCGTCGGCCACTCCTCGACTTCGATCTCGGCCGCTCTGGGCATGGCGATCGCCTCCGCCCGCAGCGGCAGCAACCGCCGCGTGGTCGC
>JAYUUH010000096.1:0-1999 GCA_043754745.1 Lysobacter sp. | reverse complement strand
CCCATTGCCCGCAATGCAAGAGTCTGCTGCGGCGCGACGCGACGGTGGAAGAAGCGGCGGATACCGAAGGCGACGGTGCGCCGCTGGATCTGGTCGCGCTGATGAACACGCCGGTGATGACCTCGCCGGCAGCGGATACGCAAGCGAAAGCACAGACGCCTACAGCTGCCGCCACCGCCATGGACACGCCGGTCGACCATGCGCGCGAAACGGAACGCGACGACAGCGCCATCGAACCGGCACCCGACGCGATCGAAGCGGCTTCCATCGAACGGGACGCCATCAACAGCGATGCGATCGATACCGTTGCGGCGGTCACAGCCACTGCCCCGGCACCCGGCAAGCGCGGGTCGCGCGCGATGCCGAGTTTCGCGCGCGTCGCTTCCGCTGCGAACAAAGGACCGCGGGAACGCTGGATCGTGGCGGTCGTCGTCGTACTCGCCGTGCTGCTGATCCTGCAACTGCTGCTCGCGGACCGCGCGCGCCTCGCCGCCGATGCGCGCTGGCGGCCGACGCTCCACGTGCTGTGCGCGGCTCTGTTCTGCGAGTTGCCGCCATGGCGCGAACCCGCGGCATTCACCCTGCTGCAGCGCGACGTGCGGCAGCATCCGAGCATCCCCGGCGCGCTGCGCGTCTCGGCGACATTTCGCAACGATGGCCGCTGGTCGCAGCCGTGGCCGCGCTTGCGGCTGATCCTGTCCGACGCCAATGGCCGGCCGGCCGGCCAACGCGATTTCCGCGCCGAAGACTATCTGGGCGGTCCCGCCAGCCAGCCCGAACTCGCCAGCGGCGAAAGCGCGACGGTGGCGATGGATATCCTGGAACCCGCGGCGCGGATCGTCGGTTACGATTTCAGCTTTCGCTGAACCTGCGCGTTCGGGTTTCGTGCATCGAAAATCGACCTGCGCGCCGTAACGCGAAAGTGCAGAATGTCCGGCCAGGACATGCGCGAATCTGCATCGAACACGCATGATCAATCACTTGTCGACATCATTGCGCCCACCGAATCGCCATTCATCGGACAACATCGTCGCGCGCCTGCTTTTTACGCGATTGCTCATGGCAGCCGACAACGGCCCACGCTAGA
Organism: Lysobacter sp.; assembly: GCA_043754745.1. Classification (GTDB taxonomy): domain Bacteria; phylum Pseudomonadota; class Gammaproteobacteria; order Xanthomonadales; family Xanthomonadaceae; genus Lysobacter_I. The sequence continues at coordinate 912 of JAYUUH010000096.1, read as the reverse complement.
CTCCACTCCCCCTTGTCGCCCTGCGGCACGGCACGGCCAGGGATGGGGCCGATGCGACGACGCGCCATCAGAGAGATCCCGCTTGAACGCCGAACGCCACGACTCCAGCACCCGCCAGGCTGCGCGAATTCCACTGCGCGAACATGTCGCCAATTCCGTGCGCCGCTACATCGGCGATCTGAACGGCTCGGACGCCGCGAATCTCTACGAAATCGCGCTGCGCGAACTCGAGATCCCGTTGTTCGCCGAAGTGCTGCTGCATTGCGACGGCAACCAGAGCCGCGCCGCGGCGATGCTCGGCATCCACCGCGCCACGCTGCGCAAGAAATTGAAGGACTACGGACTGGATTGACGCGCGGCTCGACACCCGCGGCCGGGCTTCCTGCCCAGGGTGCGTATGGCGACGGCCGCAGCCGTTGTCGCAGGACAGGACGCCACGGACCGCATGATGGTCGGGCCGTATAATCCGCGTTTCCGTCTTTGCCTCGCCCCCATGACCCAGCCTCTGCCCAGCGCCACGGTGACGATCCGCCGCGCGCTGCTGTCCGTGTCCGACAAGACCGGCCTGCTCGACCTCGCCCGCGCCCTCGCGGCCCGCAACGTCGAGCTGCTGTCCACCGGCGGCACCGCCAAAGCCATCCGCGATGCAGGCCTGCCGGTACGCGATGTCAGCGAGGTCACCGGCTTCCCGGAAATGATGGACGGCCGCGTGAAAACCCTGCATCCGCTGGTGCACGGCGGCCTGCTCGGCCGGGCCGGCGCCGACGATGCGGTGATGGCCGAACACGGCATCGGCGCGATCGATCTGCTGGTGCTGAATCTGTATCCGTTCGAGGCGGTGTCGGCGAATCCCGACAGCACTATGGACGAGATCATCGAGAACATCGACATCGGCGGCCCGGCGATGCTGCG
>JAYUUH010000095.1:0-5872 GCA_043754745.1 Lysobacter sp. | reverse complement strand
CGACGGCACCGTGAGCGTGGCCGAAACCCGGCTCCCGGGGCTGGCCGGCCATTGCATCGTCCCCGCCAGCCACAGCGGCCTGGTGCTGTCCGCCGATGCCGCCCGGCAGACGGCCCGTTTTCTGCACGATGGGCGCTTTGGCGCGTGAACCGGCCGCAGCTGCCGCGGGAGAGCCGGCTTTGATCGCCCAAGCAATGGATCCGCTGGGCGCAAGTCCGGGTGCGAATCGGCGAAGTCGGTCCAGGAAGCGCACGTCGCCGGGATGCGGCGAGCCAAAACGGGCGCGAGGTGCGTTTTCGACGACCCATGGGGGTAAAATCGCCCGCTTGGCATTCGCACAGGCTCCGCACATTCATGGGTAGAGGTCCTTCCATCGAGGCGCGCAAGAACGCGGTCGACGCGCAGCGCGGCAAGATCTTCACCAAGATCATCCGCGAGATCGGCGTGGCGGCCCGCGCCGGCGGCGGCGATACGGCCACCAACCCGCGCCTGCGCACCGCGATCGACAAAGGCCTTGCCGGCAACATGTCCAAGGACGTGATCGAACGCGCGATCAAGAAAGCCACAGGCGAACTCGAAGGCGTCGAATACGAGGAAGTGCGCTACGAAGGCTATGCGCCCGGCGGCGTCGCGGTGATCGTCGACTGTCTCACCGACAACAAGGTCCGTACCGTGGCCGACGTGCGCCACGCCTTCAGCAAGCTGGGCGGCAATCTGGGCACCGAAGGCTCGGTGTCCTTCATGTTCAAAAAAGTCGGCGTGCTGTCGTTCGCGGCCGGCGCCGACGAAGACGAGGTCACCGAAGCCGCGATCGACGCCGGCGCCGACGACGTAGTGGTGTATCCCGAAGACGGCGCGATCGACGTGCTCACCGCGCCCGATGCCTTTGTCGGAGTGAAAGCCGCGATGGAAGCCGCCGGCTTGGCGCCGGACATCGCCGAAGTCGCGTATCGCGCCGACAACGACATCGCCGTCTCCGGCGAAACCGCGCAACAGGTGGTCAAACTGCTGCGCTGGCTGGAAGACCTCGACGACGTCCAGAGCGTCTATTCCAACGCCGAACTCGCCGCCGACGCGTACGCCTGAGCGCATCCGCCGAGCGCAACGCAGTGACCCGTATCCTCGGCATCGACCCCGGTTCGCAGCGCACCGGCGTGGGCATCATCGATGTCGACGCCGGCGGCAGGATCGCGCACGTGTTCCATGCGCCGATCAATCTGCTGGTGGCCGACGAGGACGTGCGCGACCACTTTCCGCTGCGATTGAAGCGTTTGCTCCAAGCCATGGCCGATATCATCGACGTCCATCGCCCCGACGAGGTGGCGATCGAGAAGGTATTCATGGCCCGCAATCCCGATTCGGCGCTCAAACTCGGCCACGCCCGCGGCGCAGCGATCTGCGCCGTGGTCCAGCGCGACCTCCCGGTGCACGAATACGCGGCGAAGGAAGTGAAGCTCGCTGTGGTGGGCACGGGCGGCGCCGACAAGGCGCAGATCCAGCACATGGTCGGGCTGATGCTCAATCTCAAGGGCAAGCTGCAGGCCGACGCCGCCGATGCGCTGGCTGTCGCCATCACCCATGCCCACGTGCGCGCCACCGCACTGCGCCTGGGCGTGAACGCGCGTCAGGCGTGGAGGAAGTAAAACCATGATCGGACGCTTGAAAGGAATCCTGATCCACAAGCAGCCGCCGTGGCTGGTGATCGACGTCCACGGCGTCGGCTACGAACTCGAAGCGCCGATGAGCACCTTCTACGACCTGCCCGAAGTCGGTCGCGAGGTGTCGCTGTTCACGCACTATGCGCAGAAGGAAGACAGTGTGTCGCTGTACGGTTTCCTGCGCGATGCCGAACGACGCCTGTTTCGTGACGTGCAGAAAGTCAGCGGCATCGGCGCGAAGATCGCGCTGGCGGTGCTGTCGGGCGCCAGCGTCGACGAATTCGCGCGGCTGATCCAGACCGGCGACGTGACCGCGCTCACCCGCATCCCCGGCATCGGCAAGAAAACCGCCGAGCGCATGGTGGTGGAACTGCGCGACCGCACTGCAGGCCTGTACGGCGATGGCGTGGTCACCGGCGGCGCGGCGTCGGGCATCGGCGCCGACGCCCAGTCCGAAGCCACCAGTGCGCTGCTGCAGTTGGGCTATAAACCGGCGGAGGCCGTGCGCATGGCGCGCGACGCCACCGCGGCCGGCGACGATGCCGCCACCATCATCCGCAAAGCGCTGCAGTCCGCGCTGCGTTGATCGTTCTCGATGCATTTCCAATGATGCCTGTCCGATGATCTCCGCCATGGCGGTCGCTGCGATCGCCGCGCCGATTTCCCACGTTCCTTCACGTACCGAGAGCCTTCACGGGCATTCCTTCCGATGACCACTCCCAACTCTCCCAATCCTTCCCACCCGAACGGGGGCCACGCGTCGGCCGGCATGGTCGCGCTGGTCGCCGGCGCGGTCGGTGTGGTGTTCGGCGACATCGGCACCAGCCCGCTGTACACCATCAAGGAAATGTTCCATCCGCATTTCGGACTGACGCCGGATGCGGGAACCGTGAAGGGCCTGCTGTCGCTGGGGTTCTGGTCGCTGCTGCTGGTGGTCACACTGAAGTACGTGATCGTCATCATGCGCGCCGACAACGAGGGCGAGGGCGGCATCATGGCGCTGACCGCGTTGGCGCAGCGCAGCCTCAAGCCCGGCTCGCGCATGAGCTACACGGTCGGCATCCTCGGCATCTTCGGCGCGGCGCTGTTTTTCGGCGACGGCATGATCACCCCGCCGATCACCGTGCTCGGCGCGGTCGAGGGCCTGGAAGTGATCTCGCCGGTGTTCAAGAAATGGGTGGTGCCGATCAGCCTGGTGATCCTGATCATGCTGTTCGCCGTGCAGAGATTCGGCACCGCGAAAGTGGGCAAGGCTTTCGGCCCGATCATGATCACCTGGTTCGTGGTGATTGCGGCGTTCGGCGTCTACAACATCGCCCAGAATCCGATCGTGCTGAAGGCGATGAATCCGTACTGGGCGTGGAATTTCTTCGCCACGCACAACTGGCACGCGCTGCTCATCCTCGGGGCGGTGGTGTTGACCGTCACCGGCGGCGAGGCGCTCTACGCCGACATGGGCCATTTCGGCAAACGGCCGATCCGCTGGGGCTGGTTCGGCTTCGTGCTGCCGGCGCTGGTGCTGAATTACTTCGGCCAGGGCGCTGTGCTGCTGGAGAACCCGGCGGCAGTGGCCAATCCGTTCTACATGTCGATTCCCGCGTGGGCGCAGATTCCGATGCTGGTGCTGGCGACCGTAGCCGCCGCGGTCGCGTCGCAGGCGGTGATCACCGGCGCCTTCTCGGTCACCCGCCAGGCGATCCAGCTCGGCTATCTGCCGCGGCTGGCGATCCGCTATACGTCGAAGGACACCATCGGCCAGATCTACGTGCCGTCGATCAACTGGATGCTGCTCGGCGCGGTGATCCTGCTGGTGTTCGCGTTCCGCAGTTCCACCGCGCTGGCCACCGCCTACGGTCTGTCGGTCACGGGCACGATGCTGATCGACACCTTGCTGCTGGCGATCGTCGCCTACACGCGCTGGCCGGATACGCGGAAGTGGGTGCTGCCGCTGTGCGGTTTGTTCTTGTTGATCGATTTGGCGTTCCTGATCGCCAACGGCGCCAAGCTGCTGTCCGGCATCGGCGCCTGGGTGCCGCTGTTCATCGGCATTGGCGCGTTCACGATGATGCGCACCTGGCGTCGCGGCCGTGAGCTGCTGCACGCGGAGATCCGCAAGGAAGGCATCCAGCTCGGCAGCTTCCTGCCCGGCCTGATGCTGGCGCCGCCGGTGCGCGTGCCGGGCACGGCGGTGTTCATGACCGCCGACAAGACCGTGGTGCCGCACGCGCTGATGCACAATCTCAAACACAACAAGGTGCTGCACGAGCGCAATGTCTTGCTGACCGTCGATACGCTGAATGTCCCGTACGCGCCCAAGGAAAAGCGTCTCAAGATCGAAGCCATCGGCAACGATTTCTACCGCGTCGTGATCCTGTTCGGCTTCATGGAAACGCCGGACGTGCCGCTGGCGCTGATGCGCAGCTGCGACAAGGGCGGCATCTACTTCGACCCGATGGACACCACGTATTTCGCCAGCCGCGAAACCATCGTCGCCAGCCCGCATCGCGGCATGCCGGTCTGGCGCGACAAGCTGTTCGCGCTGATGCACCGCAACGCCGCCTCGGCCACCGGCTTCTTCCGGATTCCGGGCAATCGTCTGGTCGAGCTGGGCGCGCAGGTGCAGATCTAGCGCGGGTTTCCCTGCGACGCTTCGGGCGCGGCCCGCGGCGTCGCATCGCGGACGGGTCGATCGTGCTTGGCAATCGGCACGCGCGGCCCCCATATCAGGCATCTCCATGGAACGGCGCTCCCGATGATTACCTTTTCTCTGCTAGATCTTGTACCGGTCACCGAGGGCGCCACGCCTCGCGAAGCGTTCGCCAACATGCTGGATCTGGCGCGCCACGCCGAAGCGTTGGGCTACCGCCGCTATTGGATCGCCGAACACCACAATATGCAGGGCATCGCCAGCGCCGCCACGGCGGTGCTGATCGGTCATGTCGCCGCGGGCACCCGCACGATCCGGGTCGGCTCCGGCGGCATCATGCTGCCCAACCACGCGCCGCTGCATGTGGCCGAACAGTTCGGCACGCTGGCGGCCCTGCATCCGGACCGGATCGATCTGGGGCTGGGTCGCGCCCCAGGAACCGATCAGGCCACGATGCGAGCGCTCCGCCGCCACATGGATGGCGCCGACCGCTTTCCGCAGGACGTCGCCGAACTGCTGGGCTATTTCGAGCCCGCGCGCCCGGGTCAGACGGTGCAGGCCGTGCCGGGTGCGGGCATCGATGTGCCGGTCTGGCTGCTCGGCTCCAGCCTCTACAGCGCGCAATTGGCGGCGGCCATGGGCCTGCCGTTCGCGTTCGCGTCGCACTTCGCGCCGGGGGCGACGGATGAGGCGCTGGCGCTCTACCATCGAGGGTTCCGCCCCTCCCGGTATCTGGCGGCGCCGTACGCGATCTTGGCGCTGAACGTGGTCGCCGCCGATACCACCGCGGAGGCGCGGCGCTTGTTCACGACCCAGCAGCAGAGTTTCGTTCGCCTGCAACGTGGCCAGCCCGGACTGCTCCCGCCGCCGGTGGACGACATCGAAGCGTACTGGCAGCCGCACGAGAAGCCGATGGTCGAACACATGCTGGCCTCTGCGGTGGTCGGCGATCCGGCCGAGGTGCGCGACAGCATCGCGGCGTTCGTCGCCCGGCACCGGCCGGACGAGTTGATGCTGACCGTCAACATTTTCGACCACGCGGCGCGCTTGCATTCGTTCGCGCTCGCGGCAGAGGTGTGCCGCAGCGTATAGATGGATGGAGGTGGCCGTCGACGGCGCGTACTAATCGCCGTTGTGGTTTGCGTGGCCGCGGAACCCCGCTGCTGCGTTCCATGCGCTTCCGGCTGGTCCTCGATCTGGAAGCGTCATGGTTTCGCTTTCACCAGCCGTGGACACGGCCCGGTCATCGTCGTCTCCCTACGTTCTGCCTGGGCCGGCATAATGTCGGCATGACCACAGACCGCATCATCGCCAGCGGCGCCAGCCGCGAGGACGACGTCGCCGACGCCACGATCCGCCCGAAACGGCTGGACGAATATCTCGGACAGCAACCGGTCCGCGAGCAGATGTCGATCTACATCGAAGCGGCCAAGCGCCGCGGCGAGGCGCTCGACCACGTGCTGATCTACGGTCCGCCGGGGCTGGGCAAGACCACGCTGAGCCATGTCATCGCCAACGAACTGGGCGTGAACCTGCGGGTGACCTCGGGACCGGTGATCGAAAAAGC
>JAYUUH010000094.1:0-5874 GCA_043754745.1 Lysobacter sp. | reverse complement strand
CTGAAAACGCCGAAGCTGAAGAACACGAATAACTACCGCCACCTTGGTACGCTCGGTAGCGGTAACCACTTCGTGGAAGTCTGCCTCGACGAAGTAGGATTCGTGTGGTTCATGCTGCACTCCGGTTCGCGCGGCGTCGGCAACGCCATCGGCACGCATTTCATCACCCTCGCGAAGGAGGAAATGCGCCGCTGGATGATCAATCTGCCGGACCAGGATCTGGCGTATTTGCCGGAAGGCAGCCAGCACTATGCCGATTACGTGTTCGCGGTGGACTGGGCGCAGCGTTACGCGCGCATCAACCGCGAGATCATGATGCGGCATGTGGTGGAAGCGGTGCGCAAGGTCATCCCCAAGCCGTTCGAGGCACAGGCCGAGGCCGTGAACTGCCACCACAACTACGTCAACCGCGAGCATCACTTCGGCAAGGACGTGCTGGTGACCCGCAAGGGCGCAGTGAGCGCGCGCAAGGGCGAGCTGGGCATCATCCCGGGCAGCATGGGCGCGAAGAGTTTCATCGTGCGCGGCCTCGGCAATGCCGACAGCTTCCACAGCTGCAGCCACGGCGCCGGCCGGGTGATGAGCCGCACCCAGGCGAAGAAGCTGATCAGCCTGGACGACCACCTCAAGGCCACCGCGCACGTGGAATGCCGCAAGGACGCGGACGTGGTGGACGAGTCGCCGGCGGCGTACAAGTCCATCGACGCGGTGATGGAAGCGCAGAAAGATCTGGTCGAGATCGTGCATACCCTGCGGCAGGTGGTCTGCGTGAAGGGCTGAGTCTCCCGCGGGAAACGATGTGACAAAATGAAGAACAGACCGGGCGGGAAGCGATTCCCGCCCGGTTTTCACGAGCGAAGAATGATGGACATGATCGAAATCGACGGCGCGGCCGGCGGCGGACAGCTGCTGCGCACCGCACTGAGCCTGAGCCTGTGCACCGGGATCGGCTTCACCATGCAGCAGATCCGCGCGAAGCGTTCGCGGCCCGGACTGATGCGCCAGCATCTGACTGCGGTGAACGCCGCGGCGCGGATCGGCAACGCCTGCACGCACGGCGCCGAACTCGGTGCGACCACACTGCGCTTCGAGCCGGGCGTGGTGGTGCCGGGCGATTACGCATTCGCCACCGGCAGCGCCGGTTCGGCGACGCTGGTGCTGCAGACCGTGTTGCCGCCGCTGTGGCGCTGCGACGCGCCATCGCGCCTGCGCCTGGAGGGCGGCACCCACAATCCGCTGGCGCCGAGCGCCGACTTCATCGCCGACAGCTACCTGCCGGCGCTGGCGCGCATCGGTATCGATGCGTCGATCACACTGGAACGCCCGGGCTTTGCACCCGCCGGCGGCGGCATCCTGCATGCGACGGTCTCGCCCGCGCCGACCCTGCGCCATACGGAATTTATCGAACGCGGCGAACTGCAGTCGATCGACGCCGTGGCGATGCTGTCTGGCCTGGCTATGAGCATCGGCGAGCGCGAGCTGCAGACGCTCGCGAAGCGCTTGCAGCTGAAAACCGACGCCTTGCACCTGCGCGAAGTGCGTCCGTCGCTCGGCCCGGGCAACGCGCTGTTGCTGAAAGTACGCCATGAGCATCACGTCGAAACCTTCACCGGTCACGGCGAGCGCGCGGTGTCCGCCGAAAAGGTCGCGACGCGGCTTGCGGGCGAGGCGCGCGCGTATCTGAAAAGCGCCGCCTGCGTCGCTGAACATCTTTCCGACCAGCTGCTGCTGCCGATGGCGCTGGCCGGCGGCGGCGCGTTCACTACGCACGCGATCAGCGATCACCTGCGCAGCAACGCGCGGCTGATCGAGAAGTTCCTGGCGGTGGAGATCGAATGGGTTGAGCAGCGCAGCGATGTCTGGCGGGTGACGGTCTCGTCCTGATCATCGATCGCGTTGCGGCAGGATAGACGCGGCATCGGCATCGATCCTGCGTTCCACTGCATCACGCACCGGTGTCGCGTAGCTTCAAACCCACGCCGGGCTCGGTCACGATCCAGCGCGGCGCGGCGGCATCGTCGCCGAGTTTCTGCCGCAGCTTGGCGACCAGAATGCGCAGGTAGTGGGTGTCTTCTTCGTGGGTGGGTCCCCACAGTTCGCGCAGCAGCTGCGGCTGGGTCACGACCCGGCCTGCGTTGCGCGCCAGCATCGCCAGCATCGCGAACTCCTTGCGCGTGAGCGCGACCGGATGCCCGTCCACGGACACTTCGCGCCGCGCCAAGTCGATCCGCAGCGCATCCAGCGTGTAGACGGGCGAATCCTGCTCCGGGCCGGCGGCGCTGGCGCGCAGCAGCGCGCGGATGCGCGCCATCAGTTCCTGTACGCCGAACGGCTTGGTCACGTAATCGTTGGCGCCGGCATCCAGTGCGGCAACCTTTTCGGCTTCGCCGGAACGCACCGTCAGCATGATTACCGGTACTGCCGACCACTGCCGCAATTCGCGCAGCACCGAATGGCCGTCGCGATCGGGCAGACCCAGATCCAGGATCACCAGATCGGCGCCCAGTGTCGCCAGTGCAGCCAGCCCGGCCTCGCCGTTCTCGGCCTGATGCACGACATAACCCTGCGCGCGCAGGCTGATCTCCAGGAATTTCCGGATCTGGGGTTCGTCGTCGATGACCAGGATGCGGAACGGAAGCGTCGTCATGCGGTGGCGGTCACGGGTTGGCAATCATGCCGGTGCGGGCTGCAGTCTCGGGAGGGTAATCCGAATGGTGGTGCCGCGGCCACGCCCGCCGGGCAGGGCTTCGACGCTGCCGCCGTGGGCGCCGATCATGCCCTGGCAGATGGTCAACCCCAGGCCGGTGCCTTCGCGCCCGCGGTCGCCCCGCCCCACGCTGTAGAACATGTCGAAGATGCGCTGGCGTTCGTCCTCGGGGATGCCCGGGCCGCTGTCGGTCACGTCGATGCGCAGCGCGCCGCCGCCTTCGTCCATCGCTTCGATGGCGATCGGCGCGCCCGGTGGCGAAAATTTCACCGCGTTCTCGATCACATTGAACAGCGCCTGCTCCACCAGCGCCGGGTGCACCCACAGCGGCGCCAGACCTTCGGCGATGCGCAGTTCGCAGTGCGCATCCGGTTGATAGCGCTTCAAGCGGCCGACGGCCGAGCCTATCAATTCGTCCGCCCCGATCCAATCGCGGTTCAGCGACAGGCCGTCGTGGCCCAGCCGGGTCATGTCGAGCAGATTCTGGATGTAGCGGTCCAGGCGCTCGCCTTCGATGCGGATGGTGTCGAGCAGATCGGCGCGATCCTTGGCGTCCATCTGCGCGCCATAGTGCTCCAGGCTGGACGCAGAGCCGATGATCGAGGCCAGCGGCGAGCGCAGATCGTGCGACACCGACGACAGCAGCGCCGAGCGCAGGCGTTCGGTTTCGCCGGCCACGCGCGCGTTTTCCAGATCCGACACCAGCCGCGTGCGCAACACCGCCTGGGCGATATCGTCGATCATCGCTTCGGCCAGGCGGCGCTGTTCGGAGGTGAGGCAGGTCGCGCCGGCCACGAAGCGCAGACCCACCACGCCCAGGGTGCGCGCATTGCCCAGCAGCGGCAGGAACCACCAGGCCACGCCCGACAGCGTGTCGGTGTAGCGGCCGGCGGGCTGCCCGTGCTTCAAGGCCCAATCCGCCGCCGAGCCGGCTTTCTGATCGATGCCGGCCTCGGTGTCGAGCGGCAGCGCGTCGATGCCCAGATGCACGACGACATCGGCGTCGAGCGCGCGGCGCAGCGCGCGGCGCGCGGCGTGCGCGACCTGCTGCGGATCGGCGGCGCTGGCGAGATCGCGACCCAGCGACTGCAGGGCGGTCGCGTGCGCGTTGGACGCGCGCAATGCGATCACATGCGAGCGCAGTTTCGCGGCGAGCCGGCCCGCCAACAGCGCGGAGCCGAGGAACAGCAGCACCGTGGTCACGCCGCGCTGGGCGCTGATGTAGAAGGTGAATCGCGGCGCGATGAAGAAGAAGTTGTAGGCGAAGAAACACAGCACCGCCGCCAGCACCGCCGCAGCCATGCGCGTGCGGGTGGCGACGATCAGCACCGCAACGATGAACACCATCGACAGATCGGTCAGCCCGAGCCAGCGTTCGGCGATGCCCGCCACCACCACCGCCAGCGCCGAGCACAGCACGGCGAAGCCTATGTCGCCGGCGCGCAGCGTGTCGCGGGTGTCGCCGAACCAACGCCGCGCCTGCGCGCGCGCCTCCGGCGAACTGACGATGGTCAGTTCGTAATGCGCGCCGCGCTGCAGCAGCTGCTGGGTGATGGTGCGGTTGAGCATGCGCGCGAACGGGCGCTCGCGCGTGCGTCCGACGATGATCGCGGACGCGCCGCTGCGCGAGGCCTGATCCAGCAACGCATCCACGACATTGGAACCATGCAGCAATTCCGCGCTGCCGCCCAGCCGTCGCGCCAGCGCGAATGCGCGCTCGATCTCCTGCTGCGCCTCCGGTCTGGACTCGCCGATCTGAACGCTGACCACGGTCCACGGCGCGTCGCGGCGCTCGGCGATGCGGCGCGCGATCCGTACCAAATATTCCGACTGCCCGCGCCCATCAATCGCCACCAGCACTTGGCGGCGTAGGTTGAGCGCCGGCTCGCCGTGCGCGGTGCGGGCTTCGCGCAGATCGCTGTCCACCCTGTCCGCCGCCGTCTGCATCGCCAGTTCGCGCAGCGCGGCCAGGTTCGCCGGCACGAAAAACGACTGCAGCGCCTGCGTCGCGTGTTCGGGCAGATAGACCTTGCCTTGGTTGAGGCGTTCGATCAGTTCGTCCGGCGGCAGATCCACCAGCACGATGTCGCGCAGCCGGTCGAACACCGAATCCGGCACGGTTTCGGCGACGCGCACGCCGGTGATGCGATGCACGACATCGTTGAGGCTTTCGAGATGCTGGATGTTGATCGTGGTGTGGACGTCGATACCCGCGTCCAGCAGTTCCATCACGTCCTGCCAGCGTCGCTCGTGGCGGCTGCCGGGCGCATTGCGATGCGCCAGCTCATCGACCAGCGCGACCTGCGGCCGGCGCGCCAACAGCGCGTCGAGATCCATTTCTTCCAGCGTGCGCTCTCGGTAGGGCACGCGTCGGCGCGGCAGCACTTCCAGGCCTTCCAGCATCGCGGCGGTTTCGGCGCGGCCGTGGGTTTCCACCAACCCGACCGCGATGTCGATGCCGCGTCGTTTCAGTTCACGCGCGCGGCCCAGCATCGCATAGGTCTTGCCCACGCCCGGCGCGGCGCCGAGGAACACCGTCAGCCGCCCGCCGCGCTGGCGCTTGAGTTCGCCGACCAGAGCATCGGCCTGCTGTTGGCGCTGCGCGGCGCTGCGGTCGTCGTTCATGGGGTTATTGTCGCGCGGCGGTCACGGCAGCGCATCCAGCGCCAGATTCAGTTCAACCACATTGACCCGCGGCTGGCCGAGCATGCCGAACTGCGGCGATTCGATCGTGCGTTCGACAAGTTCATCGACCGCAGCGACCGTCAGACCCCGGGCTTTAGCGACGCGCGCGATCTGCACCTGCGCGGCGGCAGGCGAGATGTGCGGATCCAGACCGCTGCCGGAGCGGGTCGCCAAGTCGGCCGGCACCTGCGCCGGCGAGATGCCCTCGCGCGCGGCGACCGCGGCGATCTGCTCGTCGACAGCCTTGATGAGATCGGGATTGGTGCGCGCCTGATTGCTACCCGCAGCGGCCATCGGGTCGTAACCAGCGGCCGATGGACGCGGTTGGAAATAGCGCGCATCGGCGAAGGGTTGGGCCACCCAGCGCGAGGCCACTGGCTTGCCGTCGCGCACGAGAATGCTGCCGGTGGAATGCTGCGGAAACAGCAGTCCGCCCAGCGACGCGACACTTGCCGAATACAGAAAGCCGAAACCGAGCAGTG
>JAYUUH010000093.1:0-5874 GCA_043754745.1 Lysobacter sp. | reverse complement strand
CGCGTGCGCAAGGCGGCAAGCGCGCGAAGCGCGAACCGATGTCGCGGGTCGACACCGCGTGGTTGCGGATGGAACGACCGACCAACCCGATGATGATCACCGGGGTGCTGATGTTCGCCGAGCAGATGTCGCTGCAGCAGCTCAAGCGGGTCATCCAGCAGCGCTTCCTCGCCTATCCCCGCTTCCGGCAAAAGCCGGTTGAAAACGCCACTGGCGCGAACTGGGTCGAGGACAGCAGCTTCGACCTCGACTGGCATGTGTGCCTGTCCGGCCTTCCGGGCAAGATCGACCGGCGCTCGGAGAAGAGGGCGCTGCAGCGCTTCGTCAGCCAATTGGCATCGAGTCCGCTCGATCCCGGAAAGCCGCTCTGGCAATTCCACCTGGTCGAGCGTTACCAGGGCGGCTGCGCGCTGGTGGCACGCCTGCATCATTGCTACGCCGACGGCATCGCCCTGGTGCAGGTGCTGCTGTCGCTCACCGATACCGCCCGCGAGCCGGGCAAGGGCGCGGATCTGGGCAAGGCCTGGCTGAAGCAGGACGGCGACAAGGTCGCGCGTCGCGTCGGCGCAGTCGAGCGTTACACCAAACTCGGCACCAGGATGCTAGAAAAGGGCATGGACATGTATCGCGACCCGACCCTCGCCGGGGTGCTGGCGAAGGAGGGCGGCGACATCGCCCGCGAACTGGTGCATGCGCTCGCGCTGCCCGATGATCCGCCATCGCTGCTCCGCGGCAAGCTGGGCGTGAGCAAGCGGGTGGCCTGGGCACCGCCGCTGGATCTGGAAGAAGTCAAAGCCGTGGGTCGCGCCTGTGGCTGCACCGTCAACGACGTGCTGATGGCCACCGCCGCGGGCGCGCTGCGGCATTACATGATCGAGCGCGGCGAACATGTCGAAGGCATGACCCTGCGCGCCACCGTGCCGGTGAACCTCCGTCCGCTCGAACACGCGCGTAAGCTCGGCAACCATTTCGGTCTGGTCTTCCTGGATCTGCCGGTCGGCATCGGTAACCCGATCCGCCGTCTGGAACATGTCGCCGAGTGCATGAACCAGCTGAAGAGCTCCCGGCAAGCCATTGTTGCGTATGGTCTGTTGGCCGCGCTTGGCATGGCACCGGCCGCCGTGCAGGAGATCGCGCTCGAGCTGTTCAGCCGCAAGGCGACGGCCGTCGCGACCAATGTCCCCGGCCCGCAGCAGCCGCTGTACCTAGCCGGCGGCAAGATCAAGGAGATGATGTTCTGGGTGCCGCAGACCGGCACCATCGGTATCGGTCTGTCGATCCTCAGCTACAACGGCAAGGTCCATTTCGGACTGATCGCCGATGGCAAACTCGTGCCCGATCCCGAAGCGGTGATCCGCCGCTTCGGCGCTGAATTCGAAAAACTGCTGTACCTCACCCTCATGGGTCGCTGGGAAGAGCCCCTGGATTCGGTGGCGGCCGAGGCGTTGCTGGATTGATCTGCGCTGGTGCCGATTGGCGTTTGGGCGGCTGATCATTCGCTGGCTTGCCATCTCCATCAGCTTCGTGGCCCATGCTGGTGGTGGGCTTGGTGGATTTACAGTGGGATGGTGGTTGGCGCGCATTGCGCGCGGGAATGCCGACGCAAGGTCGAACGGTCACAGTGTACGAGCGGATTTTCCGATCAAGCAGTCAATGGCCCGCAAGCGCAGCGGGAATCTCTGGCGGGATTGGCGCAGTTGGTTCCAGCAAACTTGCGCTCGACCCTGTATCAGCGCTCGAGTTGAAAATGTGGGGATATCTCAGGCCAGTGGCCACCCTGCGTATCGACGAATGGGTATGGAATTCAAACTTCTGTAGGCCGGGTCAATAACCGGGTCTTCGCGGATCAGTGTGAGTGCAATCGAACGTATTCGGGGAGCGGCGGCAGAAGGCTTGCGATGATCTTGAGCCGCTCATATGGCCCAAACATTGCCAGTGCAGGCTCTGCTTCCAGCGATCGAAGAACGCCCGGGCGCCACGTTCGGTGTGCTAACTCCACAGTCGACCGAAGAACTCTTTCAACAGATACGCGGTGTTCAGACGCTGTTGACGCTCATGAGTTTCTTGGGCGCTTTGCGACCGTCGAATGCCAGGTTGTGGTGGTTGCTCAGCAGCGTGTAATGCTGGCCCTCACATGCCCATATCCTTTGCGATGGCTCAGCCGCGCGATGCAGTCAGGGCCCGATTCGCGGGCTTTGAAATGCCGAGCGGATCGAAATCGCGACAGCTTGCGCAATTCCTCTGGGCGTATGTAACATTCTCCCAAGCGGCCGATATCGACTGCGCAGCGCTTCGCAAAAGTGCGGAGCGACTCCCAACGACGTATCGATTCGGATTCATATTGCGAACATTCTCAGCAGGCCGCCGGTGGCGCTTCGTGCGCGTCGGAGACACGAATGCGAATCTTGCGATCACCGCCCTCTGCCTGGTGACGCTTGCGTTGTCGGCGCTAGGTCTGCTGGCGCCGGTCGACGCCACCCTGTTTTCCGGGTTCTCGCGTTTGCCGTCGGACACGCCCGCTCCCGACCGGGTGGTGATTGTGGACCTGGGCACGGGCCCCGAACTGCAGGAACAAAAAGTGTCCGCGCAGCTGCGCGCGGTCGGCGCGACGGCCATCGTCGCACCTGCGGCGTATGGCCGCGCCCGCTGCGCTCCTGTGATCAGCGCGGGGCTCGCTGTGCGGTACCTGTCCGGTGACGCCGGGCGTTGCGCCAGACTCTCCGATGCCGCACCGGGCGGTTGGCCAGAGGGCGGCGCTCTGTCGCCCGATTTCTCGATCCCGACATCGACCGCCAATCCGCGCTTCGCCGCAGAACAGGTGCTGGGTGCGGACTTCGCCGGCAGCAGCCTCGCGGCGATGGTCGGCGGTCGCATCGTGCTGTTGGATCGTGGCTGGAGTCGCCCCGTTTACGCAACGCCGCTGCAGCGTGTCGATGGGCCGCTCAATGCGACCACGCTGGATGCGCTGATGCTGGAATCGTTGCTCGACCGCAAGGCCGTGCGCTGGGCCCGCCTTCCGTATCAGACGCTGTGGCTTTTCGTGGCCGCGGCGCTGTGGCTGTGGTGGCTGGCAGGGGAGACTTCGCAACGGACC
This sequence comes from Lysobacter sp., assembly GCA_043754745.1. Taxonomy (GTDB): domain Bacteria; phylum Pseudomonadota; class Gammaproteobacteria; order Xanthomonadales; family Xanthomonadaceae; genus Lysobacter_I. The sequence continues at coordinate 2,780 of JAYUUH010000093.1, read as the reverse complement.
ATCTGGCTGCGCAGTGCGGCACTCGCGCTGCTGTCGCTGGCCGCATCGGCCGCGCTGATGCGCTGGGGACGGATCTTCGTGCCGCAGGCTTCGACCCTGGCGATGATGGCCGGCATGAGCGTTTGGCGTGCGGCCGGAATGTGCTACAGCGTCTCCCGGCAGTTGCAGCGCCTGCAGGCCCTGCTGCTGCAGGCGACGACGCGGTCCGGGCACGAGACATGGAAGGCCCAAGTGCCGCCCGAGGCCAGCGAATGGTCGACGCTCGCCGCCCTTGCCAGCGCGCATTTCGGCGCCCGCCGCTGCTGGATGCTGCGATTGCCGCCCGAATCTCCCCTGTTGGAACCGGCAGCGACGGAGCCGCCGGGAGCGTCCGGACTGGACGCGATCGGACTGGATGCGATCAGGTCGAATCCTGACCGGGGCTCCGGACAGGGCGCCGGATTGGACTATCGCAACCCACCGTTCAGCGATGCGATGGCCTCCGGGCGGGCGATGGAGCTTGCGCTGTCCATGCAGTCCACCGATGCGCCTGCGGCCGGGGCGTCGCCAGCGCAGGAGATCGACGGCCATCGGATCGTGCTGGTGGCTCTGCGCCGTGCAGGCGAGGCCTACGGGTTCATGGTGATCGAACTGGAAGACAGCCGCTTCACCGCAGCGCCGCGGCTGCTGGAGGAAATCGCCGACTATGCGGATGCTGCGGCGATGCGCCTGCAGCGCTCGCGGCATGCGGTGCGACGCGGACCCCGGTCCCGCGGCGTTACGACCGTACCGGATCTGTACGCCGCAGCGGCGGATGCAGCCCATCAGTTGGAGGTCGTGCGCGAGCTGCTGGCCGCTTCGCCGCAGCCCCGCGCCACGCTGGCGCTGGACGGGCACGTATTGTTCAGCAATCCCGCGTTCGGCGATTTTGCGCGCACGTGCGGCATATCGCTGCTGTCGATGCGGTTGCAGGAGATGCTTTCGGCGCTGTGCGACATGAGCGAAGCGGATGCCTTCCGCGAAACCCGGCGGATGCTGCTCTACGGGGCGATCCTGGAATACCCGCTGTCTTCCAAGTTCGCTCCTGCACCCACCGTTCTGCGCGCATACGCGGCGGGGCGCGACGCGCATCGCCGAAAGGATCGGAGCGATCGCTCAGCCGCGCTGATCGCCTACGCCATTGTGGTGGAACTGCTGCCGTCCACCCGCCCGGACATGCGCCTGTCGGCACTGTGCGATGCGGGCGAGCGGCTGACCCACGATTTGGAGAACGAATTCGATGCGTTGAGGTCGCTGTTGAACGGCGATGCGACCCCTGCGCCCGAACGCGCGGAAACGCTGGCGCGGATCGACCGGCTGCAGCACGCAGTGGATGCGTTTGGACGGCATCTGCACTTGGAGCGGATGACCGATGCCCGGGACAGCAGCGTCTGCGATCTGCAGCTGATCCTGGAAAGCGCCGCGCATGCAATCTTCCCCGAGTTGCAGAAACGCGGCCTCATTCTGCGGATCGAAGGCGACCCTGCGCTGCGCGCCGCGATCGCGCCAGAGCGCGCCCGCGAACTGCTGGACTCCGCGCTGTCCCTGCTTGCCCACGATGCAGCCAACGACAGCACGCTGTCGTGCGAAGCGCGCTGTGCCGCGGGCATGTCGTCGCTGCGCCTGGTCAGTCAGGGCTTCGGTGTGCCGGAGTGGCATCTGCGCGACCTCCGGGAGCATGTCGCGGCCGGCGCGAACCCCGACGATCCGCTCGAGCATCTGCTCGCCTGCGGCAAAGACCTGACCGATGCGGGCGGCGCTTTGATCGTGGAAAGCGCGCTGGGCGAAGGCTTCGTCGTGACGATCCGCATTCCGACGCCGGACTGAGTCGGTTCCGATGCAGCTTCCGATTTTTCCGCCGCAGGCGCTGGACAGCTCGGTGATCACCACCGTCTGGCTTGGGCTGTGCGTGGTGGCTTTTTTCAATCTGCGCTTCGGCACGACCATGGCCGGTCTGGTCGTGCCCGGTTATCTGGTGCCGATGTTGCTCGTCAAACCGATCGCCGCTGTGGTGATCCTTGGCGAAGCGTTGGCGACCTATGCGCTGGTCAGGCTGTTCGCCGATCGCCTGATGCGCGCCGCCGACGGCACCGAACTGTTCGGTCGCGACCGCTATTTCGGGATCCTGCTGATGAGCGTGCTGGTGCGCGTGGCCGGCGACGTCTGGATACTGCCGGAAATCGGCATGTGGCTCGGCTCGCACGGCATCGCGTTCGACTGGCGCAGCAATCTTCACAGTTTCGGTCTGGTCATTGTCGCGCTGACCGCCAACCAGTTCTGGAACGGCGGGGTCCGCAGAGGGTTGGCGTATTTCTTCCTGTATGTCGCCACCACTTGGCTGATCACCCGCTACGTGCTGGTGCCGTTCACCAACTTCGATGTTTCCAGCCTGCATTTCGTCTACGAAGATGTGGCCATGGACATTCTGTCCAGCCCGAAGGTCTACATGATTATTTTGGCGACGGCGTTTTTCGCCTCGCGCCTGAATCTGAATTTCGGCTGGGATTTCAGCGGAATCATGGTGCCGGCGCTGATCGCATTGCTGTGGTACGACCCTTGGCGACTGCTCAGCACGCTGGTCGAGACCATCATCGTTTACGCGCTGGGGCGACGTGTACTGCAGCTGGCGGTGTTCCGCAGGCTGAACATGGAGGGCGCACGGCTGCTGCTGCTGTTCGCGACCGTGGCGTATGTCTACAAGCTTGCGATCGGTTTTGCGCTGGGTGCGATCGCGCCGCAGTACAAGCCGATGGACTTTTTCG